>JAYUPM010000335.1:0-3462 GCA_043760145.1 Spartobacteria bacterium | reverse complement strand
AATGTGGTGGGTTCAATCATTTGGTTATTGGTGTAGCAGCAGCACCACGCTGGCGTCATCAAGTTAAGCCACTCTCTTTTCTAATCGTCCTCGTCCTCGTTCTTAGTCCCCCTCCGATTTCGAGGACGAGGACGATTTAAGGCGGGCCGTGACAGCCCACAGCACCACCATCGTCCCCAATCAATACCAAGGCAGCCAAACCAGCGCTTGGGCAAAGACTTCGTCCTGTGAACCAGCGCCGCGGAGGGCATGTGTCAATCCGGCGAACATCAGTCCGACAGCTCCATATGCGAGATTGAACAGGAGTCCCTTGAAGCTGAGAACCGTTGCCCGGCGCGAAGAATCGGCGACCAACACATTCAAATAATGGGACCCGAAAAAGCCCACGAGCGACATGGCAGCTCCGAGCGGGATCACCAGGAGCGCGCCCCAGATCGGGACGGCCATTGCAACCCAAACCAAGCCTGCAAGAGTCAGCATCGACACCAAGATAAAATTGCTCCGGATTGACCAATGCTTCACCAGGTATTGCGCAAGGCGCGGAGTGAAAAATCCGACCACAGCGAAGCTCGATCCAATCAATCCAAAAGCCGCCTCGGGCAGGGCAATCAGCCGGTAAAAATTGCTTCCGAGGGTGAGGAAGAGCCGAATGATACTGTCAAAGCAAAGGCCAGCGAGGATCACGCCCAATGCCAGCGGCGTGTGCCAGATCCATCGGCCAGCCTTCAACATCCCTTGAAGAAGTGATTCGGCCGGGTCGCCGCTTGCCGCGTGCGGGGCCGGTTCCGTCATCCGCAACGCAACAAACAACGCGCCCAGCGCATTTGCGAGGGTGAGATAGATCGGGAAGCGCATGGTGATTTCATGACTCACACTCAGCGTCGAGCCGGTGCTTGCGATCAACCATTGCACCGAACGGGGGTCGTATAGCGCGGCCCCAAGCATCATTGCCACAAAGAACCCCGCTGATTGCCACCGCATCATCCGGGTAAGCACTTGCCCCCATTCCGCTTCCCGCCCCGCTTCCACCAGCGAATCATAGACAAGCGCTTCATCGGCTCCACTGGCGGATGCCTCGGCGGCCCCGCTCAGAATCCGGTTCAGAAGAAAAAGCCCGAAGAGCCAGGAGGCGCCGCGCGGGGCGAATGCGAACAAACTGAGTTCGACCACCATCAATGCCGCCGCGAGGACGACCATCCGTTTGCGTCCGATCTTGTCGGCGAGGGCCCCGGCGGGCACTTCCAGGCAGACAATGCTCACCGCCCAGGCCACGTTCAGGAGGGCGTATTGCTCCAGCGAGATCCCGAAATCGAGAAAGAGAATCGCCAGCACCGGATAATACCAGCGCGCGTTGAAGAGCACCCGAAAAGCGATAAAGAGCGAAACATTTCGCTGGGCAAAAGGATGATCAGGCATTGGCAGACCCATCTAATCCGCATCAAAGAACTTTGAAGAGAAAATCTCCCCTCGACTCATTGTCCTTCCCGCCCACGCGCCAGTTCACTACCGTCCCGGGCGATGGATATCCTCACTCTCGATCTCCCAGGCATTCGCAAAGTCGCCAGCGGCAAAGTCCGCGAAATTTTCGACTTGGGCGAATACCTCCTATTGGTGGCGACCGATCGTATCTCAGCCTTCGACTGCATCCTCCCGAATGCCATTCCTCACAAGGGGGCGGTTCTCAACCTGCTCTCAAAATTCTGGTTCTCACGTTTTGATTTTGTCGAAAACCATCTGGTCTCAGACGAACCGGCAGCGTTCTCGCCCGCCTTGAAACCGTTTGCCGCGCAACTTGCCCATCGCTCGATGGTGGTAATAAAGGCAAAACCACTTGCAGTGGAATGCGTGGTGCGCGGTTACCTGGCAGGCTCGGGCTGGAAAGAATATCAAAGTGCGGGAACCATCTGCGGGATCCCGATTCCGAGCGGGCTCAAGCTGGCGGACAGACTTCCTGAAACGCTCTTCACGCCGTCCACGAAGGCCGAGAGCGGACACGACGAAAACATATCGTGGGATCAATGCCGGCGGTTGATCGGAGACGACGTCGCCGAACAAGTCCGCACCCTCAGCATCCGGATTTATGAGCAAGGGCGGAGCGAAGCTGCCGGGCACGGCATTATCCTGGCCGACACGAAATTCGAGTTCGGGTTACTTGATGGGCGCGTCATTCTCATTGATGAATGTCTGACCCCGGATTCGTCCCGGTTCTGGCCCGCCGATCAATACGCGCCCGGCAGCAGCCCGCCGAGCTTCGACAAACAGTTTGTCCGCGATTACCTCGAAACTTTGGACTGGGATAAAACACCGCCCGCCCCTGCCCTGCCTGAGGAAGTGATCCGCAAGACGAGTGAAAAATATCAGGAAGCTTACACACGGCTCACTGGAATGCCCTTTCCCGGCTCCTGATGCGCCTTGCGATCGAGGATTTTATTCTCTATCTCGCCACCGAACGGGGGCTCTCGGATAATTACCAAATCTCGACACGCCTTTCCCTGGAAGGCTTTTGCCATTGGCTCGAGCGCAAACAACTCCTCAAGACCCTCGGCGAAACAGCCATGGCACAGTTTTCCGCAGCCGGTTCCCCCATTCCTGATGTTTCCATTGCGCTCGATAAAATCACCCTTGCGGAGATCTCCGACTACTTGGGGCACCGCAAAGGGGCCGGGCTCTCGGCCGCGTCCATCAAGCTGATCGTGGTCGCGATCAAGATTTTCTTCCGCTGGCTGGCAGCCCGCAAACGGATCGAGCAGGACATTGCCGAAGTCCTCCCCCTGCCACGGACCGAACGTTACCTCCCAGAAACCATGAACGAACTCCAGGTCGAGCATTTGCTGGACGGAGTGGATCCCAATTCACCGCGCGGACTCCGGGACCGGGCGATCCTTGAACTCCTTTACGCAAGCGGGCTGCGTGTCTCCGAGTTGGTCAACGCCCGGCTCGAGAACCTCGATCTCGATGCCCATATGATTCGGGTCACAGGCAAAGGGAACAAGATGCGCCTGGTGCCGGTCGGGGCCAAGGCGTGTGAAGCGATCGCCCTTTATCTCGCGAAGGAACGGCCGCAATCGGTCGGCAAAAAAACCGGGAGCGAGGTTTTTCTTTCCAACCGCGGCACAAAACTAAGCACGGTCCGGATCTGGCAGATCGTCAAGGATTGCGCCCGGCTGGCCGGGATCGATCTCAATGTTTACCCGCATCTGTTACGGCATTCGTTCGCCACCCATCTTCTGAGTAACGGAGCCGATCTGCGGATCATCCAGGAATTGCTCGGGCACGCGGATATATCGACGACCCAGATCTATACGCACGTCGATCAAAGCCGACTCAAGGCCGTGCATCACAAATACCATCCGCGGGCATAGGTCCTAGTGTAGCCCGTCAAGCAGACTGCAATTTATTAAGTTTGCGGCGACCCCGCTTCACTTTTTCGAGGATGTCTGCGGCGGCCGCTGTCCAGAGGAT
>JAYUPM010000334.1:0-3475 GCA_043760145.1 Spartobacteria bacterium | reverse complement strand
GAACCGCGAATGGACGCGAATGAACGCTAATGGGGGAAGGAGACCGGAGTCCGTCTTGTCTTTTTCTTATTCGCATTAATTCGCGTCCATTCGCGGTTTTATTCTCCTCCGGGTTTTAATCAGGGGTTCTCTAACGGCGAACGCAAGCACGAGGAACCGCGCAAAAAGGGAGAACCGGCTGAAGCCGGAACTACGAACCTGCGGCGTCTCGCCGCATTCAGAGAAGAGCAGAGGCGAGACGCCGCTCCCACAAAAAATCATTTTCACAATGCAAATTGCGGCGCGTTGTGGAAATGATCCCCGCTCCAATGAGCGAATTATTTCAACTGCACACGACCAACTGGGATTTGAGGATGGGCGATTGCCTCGCGGGGATGGCCACATTGCCCGCCAATTCGGTGGACCTGGTGGTCACGTCGCCCCCATACAATCTCGATATCGCCTACAGCACGTTTCGCGATAACGCCCCGCGACTCGACTTTTTGGAGTGGTGCCATCAATGGGCGAGCCAGGTGAAACGGGTGCTCAAACCGGATGGTTCGTTTTTTCTCAATGTCGGGGCATCTCCGGCCAACCCACTATTGCCGCACGAGTTGGTGCTCAAACTCCGCGATCTCTTCGAGCTCCAGAACACGTTTCACTGGATCAAATCAATCACAGTCGAGCCGCGCGACGGCCCGGAAGTCTCGGTCGGTCATTTCAAGCCGATTAATTCAAAGCGATTCGTCAATGACTGCCATGAATACCTTTTCCATCTCACCAAGACCGGGGACGTCCCACTGGAGCGGATCGCAGTCGGGGTCAGTTATGCCGACAAAAGCAACATCGCCCGCTGGGGGCACACTGGCGGCAAAGATCGACGGTGCCGCGGCAATAACTGGTTTATTCCCTACAAGACAATCACCAGCCGCCAGAAGGATCGCCCCCATCCCGCGACATTCCCTGTGGCGCTTGCAGAACGCTGCATTCGAATTCATGGGACTCGCAAGGGGATGACAATGCTTGATCCGTTCCTCGGCATCGGCCACAGCGGGGTCGCGGCCGGGCAATGCAAGGTCGCAAATTTTATCGGCTTCGAAATTGATCCAGTTTACTTTCAAGAAGCGTGCGCCAATCTCGGCACTTCATAGTCAGGATACGCCGACTGTAATGACCACTTCCTAATGCTCGCCTTTATCCTGCGCCGGTTTCTCGGGTTGGTCATGGTCCTCTGGTGCGTCATCACGATCACCTTTTTCCTCGTGCGGCTCGCGCCCGGCGGCCCGTTCTCACGCGAACGCAAGATCCCGCCCGCGATCGAAAAACAACTCCTGGCCCGCTACAAACTCGATGGCACTCTCAGCCAGCAATACTTCGATTATCTCGGCGACCTCCTCCGGGGCGACCTCCGGCTCTCAACCAAGTATCGGGATCGCTCCGTCAATGAATTGATTGCCGACGCGCTCCCTGTCTCAGCCCTCCTTGGTTTCAGCGCATTTCTCCTCTCCACCGTGATCGGCACATGGCTTGGAAGTGTCGCCGCGCTGCGCCAGCATTCACTGCTCGATACCAGTTCGATGTTCGGCGCGCTCGCACTCATCAGCGTCCCGACGTTTGTCACGGGCCCGATCCTGGTCCTTGTTTTTGCCCTCTGGCTCAACTGGCTTCCGGTGGGAGGTTGGGCCTCCTCCTCCAGCCTCATTCTCCCCGCCATCACCCTCGCCGCCCCTTACATCGCATACATCGCGCGTCTTATGCGATCGAGCATGCTCGAAGTTCTGCACCAGGATTTTATCCGGACCGCCCGCGCCAAGGGATTGACCGAGCGCGCCGTTGTTATCCGGCACGCGCTCAAGATCGCGATCCTTCCTGTGATCAGCTTCCTCGGGCCATTGGCGGCAAATCTACTTACCGGTTCCATCGTGGTGGAGACCATCTTCAATATTCCCGGAATGGGCGGTTACTTTGTGAATTCCATCCTTAACCGTGACGTATTTTTGCTGAGCGGCGTGGTGATTGTTTACTGCGCGATCCTCGTGGGCCTCAACCTCGTCGTTGACGTCGCATACACCTTCCTCGACCGGCGCATCAAACTCTATGAGTGACGCCCCATCTCCCCCACCTCCAGGCGCATGGAGGCGTTTTCGCTCCAATCGGATCGCACTCAGTGCGCTCCTCCTTCTCATTTTTATCATGATCTTGGCGATCCTCGGCCCTGTGATCTTCCAGACCGATCCGCATTCCACCACCACAGCGCAGTTCGAGCCGCCTTCTTCCAAACATTTTTTCGGCACCGATATCAATGGCCGCGACTTGTTCGCCCGGGTCCTGGAAGGAGCGCGAATCTCTTTACTGGTCGGCTTGAGCGGGGCGCTCGTGAGTTTCTTGATCGGGACCTCCTACGGCCTCATCGCCGGATATGCCGGCGGGATGATCGATGCCCTCATGATGCGGTTCGTGGAAATCCTCTACGCCATCCCCCGCCTGATCATTATCATCATCGCCTCCTTCGTATTCGATCCGATCGTTAAGGAACACCTTTCTGGAATGTTCGATGGGCGCCTCGTCGGTTACTCAAAAATCCTGATCCTAATCATTGCCTTGGGATTAATTGAATGGCTGACCATGGCCCGGATTGTCCGGGGCCAGGTGCTCGCATTGAAAAATCAACAGTTCGTCCTGGCTGCGCGAAGCCTCGGCCAGAGCCATTTCAAAATCATGACCCGGCATCTCCTTCCCAATTTGCTCGGCCTCGTGATCGTCTATCTGACCCTCACAATTCCCGCCGTGATTCTGGATGAGTCCTTCCTCTCTTTTCTTGGCCTCGGCATTCAAGCCCCGCAAGCGAGCTGGGGCAGTCTTCTCGCCGAAGGCGCCCAGGTGATCAATCCAGTGAAAAGCTACTGGTGGCTCCTCTTCTTCCCCGCCGCCATGATGTCCCTGACCCTCCTCGCCCTCAACTTTTTAGGAGACGGCATCCGCGACGCCCTCGATCCCCGCCAGCGCCGGTGAGCCGACCGCCGAGGCTGCCAAGTGAACAGTGAACAGTGAACAGTGATCAGTAATCAGTAATCAGTAATCAGTCAGAAAAGAACGAGGACGAGCTGTCCCACTGTTCACTGCCCCACTGCCCCACTGCCCCACTGATCACTGATCACTTGGTGGTTACCCGTGCTTCCGGGCAGTTCGCGGTTTGGCGAAATACCGGACTTCACTTCCCGGCGGAGTCCTATAGAACTCTCCTGCATAAGCGTAAGATCCAAGACGAGTTCTGACTTCACTTCCCGGCGGAGTCCGATAGAACTTCACCCGATGCGTTCCTTTTCGCACCGTCGTTCTGACTTCACTTCCCGGCGGAGTCCGATAGAACAATGTCGTATCGATGCTTAAGCTTCTCGCGGTTCTGACTTCACTTCCCGGCGGAGTCCGATAGAACGTCCCGCGAAACAACGACCAAGAAGCAGCGGTTCTGACTTCACTTCCCGGCGGAGTCCGA
>JAYUPM010000333.1:0-3485 GCA_043760145.1 Spartobacteria bacterium | reverse complement strand
ACAGGTAATGATTGAGGGTGACACTCATTATTTCAGCTCCCTTTTGGAAAGAACCACCACACCGATTGTCGCCACGAGGATCAACACGCCTATGACCTGGAAGGGTAGGTTGTGGGTCGAAAAAAGTGTCATCCCGATTTCGCGGACATCATCAATTTTCTCCGCCCGAAGTGCCGGGAAGTTCTGGTGGCCAAGCGGGAACCGGTTCAGGACCAGGGCCAGCTCAACAACGAACCCGAAGGTGACGAGTGTCCCGCCTGCGATGCCAGCGATGTTGAATTTGCGCCGCTCTTCGGCCCGCAAATCAAGAAGCATGATGATGAACAGGAAAAGCTCCATGACTGCCCCCGCATAAACCAGGACCTGTATGACGGCGATGAAGTAAGCATTGAGGCCGACAAAGAGCGCCGCCAGGCAGAGGAAAGAAACCACAAGGCTCAACGCGCTCGCCACCGGATTGCGGTTGATGATCACGCCCACCCCAAAGGCGAGCATCAACAGGGCAAAGAACCAGAAGAGAAGAGGGGACATCAGCGGAGTCGGCTTGAGGATTTCATTTCTCGGGATTCCACTTATGGATCAAACCATCGAAAACGCCGCCCAGCTCGTAGAGGCGGGCCTTGTCGTGGACCATCTCGGCGCGGGTGATCCCGGTGATGGCGTAGTCTTTGCGAAGAAAAATAGCCTGTTCGGGACAGACTTCCTCACACATCCCGCAGTAAATGCAGCGGATCATGTCGATCTCGAACACTGCCGGGAACTTCTCCACCTTGGCGAACTTGTTCTCGGCGGGAATCTCCCCCGGGATAATCGTAATCGCGCGGGGCGGGCAGATGAATTCACAAAGCTGGCATCCGACACACCGTTCGCGGCCATGCCCGTCTTTTACGAGGGTCGGCGCGCCCCGGTAATACTCTGGCATATTAGCATCCCATTTCTCCTCGGGATACTGCATGACGACCTTGGTCTCGCCCTTGAGCATCCGTTTGAGGTGCTTAAAGGTGATGAAGAGGCCGGCGACGATGCTCGGGAGATAGATCTTCTCGGCGAAGGTGAGTTTAGGGCGTGGGACGGTGTAGGCCATATTGACTTACTTGATAAAGGCCAGGATGCCGGCTGTGAGGAAGATGTTGGCGAGGGCGATTTCGAATAGGTAAAGCCACCCGAGTTTCATGAGCTGGTCATAACGGAAACGGGGAAGTGTCCAGCGGACCCAGATAAAGACCAGGAGAAGCACCGCGACCTTGGCAAAGAAAGTCGTGATGTTAATGAGGCCCCAGACCCAGCCATGGGAGCCATCGGGGATGAAGGGGAGATGCCAGCCGCCCAGGAACAGGACAACAATCAGGGCCGAGCCCGCGATCATGGCGGTGTATTCGCCCAGGAAAAAGAGGGCGAATTTCATCGAGGAATACTCGGTGTGATAACCTGCAACCAATTCTGTTTCGGACTCTGGAAGATCAAATGGGAGCCGGTTGGTTTCGGCAAACATCGAGATGGTAAAGGTAACGAAGGCGATGAAGACAGGGAGCCAGCAGATCAGTTCGCGAAAACCGAGGTGACCATCGGTGAATGGGGCAAGCAGCCACCCTTCATTGACCTGATATTCGACGATCGTGCGCAAGCCAGTGGAACCGGCAATCAACAGAACCGGGACGGCGCTCAATCCCATGCAAAGCTCGTAGCTGATCATCTGCGAGGTGCTGCGGATGCTTCCAAAGAAAGGGTATTTGGAATTGGAAGACCACCCGGCCAGGACGATCCCGTAGACGCTGATGCTGGAGATCGCGAACATGAAGAGAAGGCCGACGTTAATGTCCGCAACGACCATCTGCTCGCCAAAGAGTGTGCTGCCGAAAGGGATGGCGCTCAGTGTGATGAGTGCGGGTATCATGGCGAGGCATGGGGCCAGCCAGAAGTAAGGCTTGTTGACGTGCCCGGGAGTCAGATCTTCCTTGAGCAGGAACTTCATCGCGTCGGCCACTGGCTGTCCAAGTCCGCCAAGGAACGGGGAGAAATCCTTCTTAAATCCAAGCAGGGTAAGCGGAAACCCTGTGCGATTTGGGCCGACCCGGTCCTGGATGAGGGCACTGACCCTGCGTTCCGCGTAGACCGTGTAACTCACCATCGGCAGCACGACCAGGAAGATAATGAAGAGCGTCTTCGCAAGCGAAGTGAAGATAAGAAACCAAGGGATGGAGTTAATGAAATCCATTAGAGTAAGCGCGTCATTTGGCCGCTGTCTTGGGTGTCCTGGATTCAAGCAATGGCACACCGAGATCCCCGATCTTGCTCAAGCTCAGGCCGGAGAACTCCTTGTGGGCGGCAGCCATCTCCTGGAAGATTTCCTCAATCGTCGCGCTGGAGTTGATGCCCTCATACGCAGCGATCAAGTCACGGAGGATTTCCCACTGTTCCCGCGCCTGGCCCGGCGCTTGGATCGCCCGGTTCAACCGCTGCAGGCGGCCATTGATATTAAGCATCGAGCCCCGCTTTTCGACCCAGCCTGTTGAGGGAAGAAGCACAGTTGCGTGCGCCGTGGTTTTGGTGGGAAGCAGATCGATCGCGATTACGGTGCACCCGGCCAGCTCGGCTTCGCTCAACCCGCACTTGGTTGCATCCTCAAAACAGACCAGCAACTTGATCGTCCCTTTCCTGACTCCCTCCGCAATTGATTTCAGGCGGGAACCGGGCATGGAGTCGCATACCTTGAAAAGCCGGGCACCTGTCGTGTTCGGGTTGCGATCTGCAGGAATCAGGATGCCATCGGGTTCGCCGGTGCGCGGGACAACATCATGCTGCTTTTCAATTCCAAGGAGCGCAATGAGCCGGCTGCAAAGGTAAAGCTCCTCATTGGTCATGCGGGCTGAGGCGATGATCGCTATGGAGTCGCTGCTGGTGGCCTTGAGCAACTCCGCAGCAATCACAGTCGCGCTGCGCCAATCCACCGGTTCCCCTTTAACCATCGGCATTTGGAGCCGACGCGGATCGTTGATGTATTTAAAATTGAGCCGATGCGAGTCCGGGAGCCAGACGCCATTGACGTCGTTGTTTTCCCGGGGAGTGATTCGGTAAATGGTGTTTTCGCGGGCCCCGACAACGATATTGCAACCGAGCCCGTCATTGACGTCGATGGTCCTTGTCTCTTTCAAAAACCAGACTCGCATCTTGAACCGGAAGTCAGTCGAAGTGAGGGCCCCCACCGGACAGATATCGACGGTGTTCAGTGAGTAGTTGCTGTCCAGGATCCGATCCGGATGACACGCAATGGAAGAGAAGCTGCCGCGATCGACAAAACCTAGGACGTCGTCATGGGCGACTTCCTGCATGAATCGAATGCACCGGGAACACAGGACGCATCGTTCCGCATCGAGGGTAACGCGTGGCCCAAGTTCCACGTTCTTGGGCTTCTTGACTTTGCGCTCAAGGAATCGTGAGGCGGAGTTGCCGTATTCAACGGAGAATTCCTGCAACCTGCATTCCCC
>JAYUPM010000332.1:0-9085 GCA_043760145.1 Spartobacteria bacterium | reverse complement strand
CCACGATAATCAGAAGAAAGGATGCGAAAAAATAGCGCAGCATAGTGGACAATTAGTCGTGAATCAGAGTCACGTGTTTGCCGCCGATACTCTCCAGTAACGTGCGCGTCTTGGTTTCGGAGAACTTTGGATCGCGAGCCTCGATCACGAGGAAAAAGCCATTATCTGAAACGCGCTTGAAACGTTCCCAGTTAAAGACGGGATGATACCACTTGGGCAACTGACACATGATCAGGAGGGCGAACACGGTCGAGAACGCGGCGAATAGAACCGTCAACTCAAAGAAAATCGGGAAGAAAGCCGGGAGGGAGCGCCAGTCAAACGGCTTGCCATGCACGATCATCGGATAAATGCCCCAGGAAGGAACAAGGGTAAGCAAAGCCGCGGTAAGTGTCCCGGTGGCGCCCCCAATCAAGACCGGGGTCGAGAGCCAGGATTTGCCCAGGCCCATTGCCGCATCCATTCCGTGAACCGGGAACGGCGTATGCACGTCCCAGCGTTTGAACGCCGCATCGCGGATCGACTCGGCGGCACTCATCAGCGCCGCGGCACTCTCAAACTCCGCACCCATCCCATATACTTTTCGATATTCAGCCATGCGCAGTAAGTTTAGTGGTGAGCTTCGGTGCCCTCCGGTTCAGGCTTCGGTGGATGAGGATTGGCTTCGGGCGTCACCAGCTTGACTTCCGACATCGCGATCATCGGCAGGAACCGCATAAAGAGCAGGAAGAGCGAAAGGAAAATTCCGAATGTCCCGACAAAAGTCCAGATCTCCGTGGCCGAGGGTGAATAGTGGCGCCATGAAGAAGGGAGGAAATCCTGGGCCAGGGAGGTAACGATGATCGTAAACCGCTCAAACCACATCCCCACGTTCACGAACATACAGACAATAAACACGGCAACGTAATTGGTCCGCATCGACTTGATCCAGAAGAGCTGCGGGGTGATCACGTTGCAGAACATCATGCAATAGTAAGACCACGAATACCATCCCTTGCCTTCAAGCCCGATCCGGGCATTGAAGAAGGTGAACTTCTCATACGGGTTCGCGCTATACCACGCGATGAAGAGTTCCATGATGTAAGCGTAACCAACCAGCGTCCCCGTAAGGAGGATGATCTTTGCCATCTTATCGACGTGCTGCCGGGTAATCAGGTCGTCCAGGTGCGGATACAGCAGCCGGGCCGGAAGCAGGATCGTAAGCACCATCGCAAACCCGCCGAAGATCGCGCCCGCAACAAAGTAAGGAGGGAAGATCGTGGTATGCCACCCGGGAACAATGGAGGTCGCGAAGTCAAAGGAGACGACCGAGTGCACCGAAAGCACCAGCGGCGTGGAGAGACCCGCAAGCAACAGGTAAGCCATTTCATAATGACGCCATTGCCTGTTTGACCCGCGCCATCCCAATGCAAAGACCCCGTAAATGTATCGTTTTACCCGGCTCTTTGCCCGGTCGCGCAACGTCGCCAAATCCGGCACCAACCCCGTATACCAGAACAACACAGAGACAGTGAAGTAAGTGGAGACTGCAAAAACGTCCCACAAAAGCGGTGACCGGAAGTTAGGCCAGATCGCCTGGCCATTTGGGATCGGGGCAAGGAACCATGCCATCCAGACACGGCCCACATGAATTCCGGGAAAGATCCCCGCACAAACCACCGCAAACAAGGTCATCGCCTCGGCCGCGCGGTTAATCGAGGTGCGCCATTTTTGCCGGGTCAGGAAAAGGATGGCCGAGATCAAAGTCCCGGCGTGGCCGATGCCGATCCAGAAGACGAAGTTGGTGATATCCCAAGCCCAACCGACGGTCTTGTTTTCGCCCCAGACACCGACGCCGTTGGAGATTTGATAACCGATACAGAAGAGCCCGATTAACGCCAGAAGCGAACAGGGAATGAAAGCCAGCCACCACCAGATTGGCGTCCGCTCTTCAACAATGTTCGAGACCTTGTCAGTGATCCAGCCCAGCGGCCTGGCATTCTGGACCAATGGAACCCGCGCCATTTCCGGCGGAGTATTCAATGAAACCGTTGTCGTTGGCTCAGACATTACGCTCCACCTCCGGGATGATGAGAATCGGTTTTATGATGATCGCCGCCATGATGACTTGGACGTGAGTGGGCCCCAACCTTGCCGGCATCCGGCATGTGCGGGTTGGGATTGCGGATACGGGCCAGATACCAGACACGCGCACTCACATTGAGATACTCAAGGAGCCGGTAACCGCGGGAAGCGGTGCGGATCTTGGAGACACTGCTCTCCGTGTTGCTGATATCGCCGAAGGTAATCGCATCACTTGGACAAGCCTGAGCGCAGGCCACAGTAAATGAATCCGCAGGAATACGGACTTTATCTGAATCCCGGGCACTAACCTTGGTGGCGATCTTGGCTTCCTGGATCCGCTGGACGCAGAAGGTGCATTTCTCCATCACGCCGCGCATCCAGACAGTGACGTTCGGATTCTTCTGCATCTTGATGGTTTCCTCGGTCCCTTTCGGAGCGATGAGATTCCACTTGTGCAATCCGCCGTCCTCGATCTTGCGCTGGTTGAAGTCGAAGAAGTTGAAGCGGCGCACCTTGAAAGGACAGTTATTGGCGCAATACCGGGTGCCGATGCAGCGGTTATAAGCCATGACATTAAGGCCGTCCTCGCTATGGACCGTGGCATTGACCGGGCAAACCGTTTCGCACGGGGCGTTCTCGCAATGCTGGCAAAGCATTGGCTCGTAAATCATTTCGGGCTCAGTCGTATCGTCATTCTCACTGGCGAAATAACGATCGGTGCGAATCCAGTGCATTTCACGGCCCATCCCGACCTGTTCCTTGCCGACAATTGGAATATTGTTCTCAGACTGACACGCCACCATGCACGCCGAACATCCGGTGCAGGTCGAAAGATCCACTGTCATTCCCCACTGATGGATGTCATTAAGCGGCGGATTCGAGTAGAGTGACCGGTTCACGACCTCCGTTTTCTGGCCGTTCTTTTCCTTCCACTCGGCATGCGCATCGAGCCCCATTGCTTTCGCAAAGTCAGGCTCGGCTTTGTATTGTTCCAGTGTTCCTTCCCGCAGCAGATCCGCGCCGCGGCCTTCCAGACTCCCGTGCTCCTGTGTCACCACCAACGGGTAACTCTTCCCGGTGACTTTCACAGTGGCACCCACAAGGAAATAAGGCTGCGCCGTCGTTCTCAGCGGATACGCATCGAACCCAACGCCTTTTCCACCCACCCGCCCCTCAAAGTTCCGCCCGTAACCAAGCGCGATTGAAAGCGATTTGTCCGCATGTCCGGGAACAATGAACACCGGGATGTTCAGAGACCGGTTTTGAAAGGTGATCTCGATCCTGTCGCCGTTCTCCACCTTGAGATCCTTGGCGCTCTTTGGACTGATCTGGGCCGCGTTATCCCATGAAATCTTTGTAACCGGGTCCGGCAACTCCTGGAGCCAGCCATTGTTGGCATATCGCCCGTCATCGACCTTGGCATCAGCAACAAGAACCACCTCAAAAGTATTGCCGTCCAACACAGGCGCCTTGAAGTCGGCTGTCGATACTGTGGCGGCCAAGGCAAGAGGCTCAAGCCCAGTCGCGCTCTTCTCAAGGAAACCGTCATGCAGGAACTTCGCCCATGCCGTGGTAATGTCAGCCGGCTTGGCGATCTCAAGGAAGGTATCCTGGACAAGCTCCGGTCCGACCGGCTTGGCGCGTCCCGCGAACTTCGCAAGCAGATCGTTCTCAGACCAGCCACCGTAAAGCGGCAGGATCATTGGCTGGACTGACAGATAGCTCCCATCGATAGCCCGGGCATCGCCCCAAGTCTCAAGGTAATGGGCCAGTGGCGCGTGCCACGAGGAAAGCTTAGTGGTCTCGTCTTCGTGATGCGCAAGGCGAATGACTGTCCCCTTCTTCTCATCGCGGAATGCCGCCTGGATCTTGGCCCACTCCAAATCCGCCGGGGCATTGTAAGCTGGATTGCCACCGACAATCACAAGGCTCTTTAACTGCCCATCGGCCATTGCCTTTGCCAATTGCGCGATCGATGCCGTCGGCTTGCCCGAAAACTTACGGCCAGCCATCGTTGTCCCAAGGTTTCCCAGCGCCTGGTTGATCCCCGCCACAAGCGCATGCAATGCCGCCGGTTGACGCGCTCCCACCACCACAAGGCTCTTCCCTTTATTCGCAACCAAATCCGCGACCGATTCCTTTAACCATTTCTCCTGGAACTTCGCCGTATCCTGCGGCAGATCCTTGATCAGCGCCGCCAGCGCCGCGTCATTTGTCGAGGCCCCGATCTCCTTTGCCACTGCAATCGCGAATGCCCCAACCTGGCTCACGGGAAGGCGCAGTCGGTGATCGGCCATCCCGCCCGTCAACGTGAAGCGGTTCTCAACCGCATATAGCCGGTTCATTTTCGCAGCCCCATCGGGCTTGCGCCGCACCGCGAATTGACGGCACACATCGCCGGTCGCTTCTGTCCCGAGGAAATCACAATCCAACGACATGATCACGTTGGCTTTATCCAAATGGAACACCGCCGCGACCCCTTCCCCGTAAAGATTTCCCGCTTCCGATGCCAAAGGCTCGTAGACTGCCCAGACTGCTTTCGGAAACTTCTTCTCCATCTCAGTCCGAAGCCGCTCGCGGGTTGGAGAATTTGATTCTTCAAGAAGGAACGCCAGCCCGGTGCCGTCTGCCGCCCCTTTGATTAATTCATCAATGGCTTTTTCGAATCCGGCCGAAGTCGATTCCTTGCGGTCCTTGGCAAAGATATTCCAAAAGGTCCGGGAACGATCCGGGTCGTAAAGATCAAGGATGGAGGCCTGCGCAAAAAGATCGCTCGCCCCTTTGCTCAAGGGATGCAGCGGATTGCCTTCAATCTTGGTCGGCCGGCCATCATGGGTCGCGATCACCAACGGACTCGCCCCATTGCGCGATGGCATCGCACTCGCAAAAAACAGCGTCTTCCCAGGAATCGCCCAGTCCGCCCCGCGAGTAAAAGGAACCAGATGCTTTTCCGGGCGTCGGCATCCGGCGAAACTGAGGCCCGCCAGCGCCATGGAAGCGCCCATGAGCTGAAGGAAATTGCGGCGCGAAACATCGCTTGATTCAAACTCAGCGGCGCCTTGAGGGAACTCCCGCTCCAGCCAGCCACGAAACTCCGGGGTCTCGGAGAGTTGGCCGATGCTGCGCCAATATTTTTTGCCGGTCCCAGTTTCCGGCGGGTGATTGAAAACGCGTTTGCTCATCGAAATAGATTAGCGGTGGCAACCAGCACAGTTTTTGTCCGGTGGATTAATGTGCCAGTCTTTCTTGAGTTTTGTGCCGAGCACCTCCTGGGCGGCGGCGGCTGATTGACCGGGCTCTTGAGGCGCCGTCCAGTCCATGTCCGTGATCTTGTCGAGGGGACGCAGGGCCAGCTCGGGCTTGCGATGGCAATCCAGGCACCAA
This sequence comes from Spartobacteria bacterium, assembly GCA_043760145.1. Taxonomy (GTDB): domain Bacteria; phylum Verrucomicrobiota; class Verrucomicrobiia; order Chthoniobacterales; family Chthoniobacteraceae; genus CAIURC01. The sequence goes on along the minus strand of JAYUPM010000332.1, from coordinate 3,637 downwards.
TCCATCGAAAGCGGTTTCTCATGATGGACCACTGCCATTTCATTGACTTTCCCGTGGCAACTCACACACGAAACCCCACGGTTCACATGCGCCGAATGATTGAAGTAAACGTAATCGGGCGTCTTATGAATTTGCACCCACGGAATCGGCTTCCCCGTCTGCCACGAGTCGCGCAAGGCATGGAGCTGGGGATTATCCTTCTGAATCTGTTGGTGGCAGTTCATGCAGACCTGCGTCGTCGGGATATTTGAATGCGCGGCGACATCAACGAAACTATGGCAATACCGGCAATCCATCCCGACCTGCTGGACATGGATATCATGGGAAAATGGGATGGGCTGGGTCGGCTGATACCCGACGTTGGTGTATTTGTTGGTGAAATAATACCAGAAGCCAGCCGTGGATGCGCCGCCGAGAAAGAAGAGGCAAACAACGATTTTAAGGGGGAGGAAGTTGCTCCCGCGTGGAAAAATATTCGCCATGCGTCAGTGGGAATCGGAGCTGGGATCGGTCGATAAATCGGCGGTCTGCATTAGCAAAAAGGGAAAGATGGGGGCGGACATTGAGGGGAGCGCAAAACGAAAGCAAGAGGACTTTGTGAAAAAATTCACAAGCTTTCCCCTTTTTCAACCTTCCCCCCTTTTTTTGTATGCGTCCGGGCGCTTACATTCAAAGCGAGGGGTGTAGGAAATGCAGTAATCACTCCCTCCAAATCTCCGCCGTCAGCGGGAGTTCATTAAGTTCCGCACGGGCTTCGCGACAGGTTGGGTAATGCTTCTCAAGAATTGAGATAAAGCGATCGCTGTGGAATCTTTTCACGCCCGGGCACCGTAACTCGCTTACAGAAAAGGCCCAGCCAAGAAATCCAACGACGCGCCCAAGAGCGGTTCACAAGCATCCTGCCGCCCAAAGAGAGAAGACGGCTGGAAGCCATCGCTCCCAGTTCAGATCCGGTCGCTCCGCGCCGGACCGAGCCATAATCGCAAATAGCCGTGGGAGCTTCCAAGAACTTATGCAAATCCAGCGACCTGCGGGGGGCGGAAGCGCGCCGATTTCTAGGCAGTGCGCGGTGGAGGCCAGACAATCTTCATCTCGCTGGCGAGAAATTCCGCAAACTCGCGGATGTCACCGGCCACGGAAGCCTTTTCAAGGGCGTGCATGTAACGCCGACGCTCGGAGAGGCGAACGATGGTCCACGGGTAGCCCCCCGAGGCGAGCATCGCGTTCATCAGGAAGCGTCCAATGCGCCCGTTGCCGTCCATGTAAGGATGGATAAACACGAAAATGAAATGCCCGAGGACGGCACGGACGGCCCCGCTTGGCTCCGTCTTGAGCAGTCCGAAGAGTGTCTCCATGAGATCGGGCACGGATTCACGCGGCGGCGGGACGTGCTGTGAGCCCCGGATATAAACGGGTCCCGCGCGATAGCCGGCGAGCGCCGCCGCCGAGGCGATGCCCGCCGTCACCGATGGGCTGAACAGCGCGCGATACCAGCCCTGCAAGTCTCGATCGACGACCGCGCCCGGCGATCTGCCGGAAAACATCTCAGCGATGCTTTTCTTCACCGCATTGAAGGCTTCGAGATAACCCCTCGCGGCCATCGCGTTCCTCTCGCCAGCATCGCGCGGGTCGTCGGGGTTCCAGTCGCCACGGCGGATCCGTTCGATGAGTTCGGGAGTGACCTGATAGCCTTCAATCGAGAGCGAGTTGTAGGCATCGTGGACGTAGATGTCTTCGAGTTGCTTGAAGAATACCTTGGGTCTCCGCGTTGCGCGCTTTGGCTTTGGAAACACTTCGAGCACGGGTCCGCGCATCTCCGCCCACAGGGCCTGGATTCGCCCCACATGCGGCGAGCGGATGCCCTCGCTCGCGGGGAGGAATCTTTTCGTCTCCGGGAAAGGATTCGCCGGCACGACATCAAATCCGGCCGCTCTCATATCGCCGACAATCTGCTCCGCTTCCTTGTCGAGTCCCATGCGCCGGTATGCGCCGGCGATGCGGCTGGCCGCCGCCACGACGCTCAGCTCGAGCAACGCCCGCGAGACCTCGCTGACACGCACCGCCCGCAGCGCCAACTCCGCATTCAGCGGAGAACTCTCGAAGTAGCGCGGGGCGACCCGGCAGAGTGCAACTGCGAGCGGCATGATCAGGACACCGTGCCGCCGTGCGCGCCGGGCGGGGAGATTCCTCGCGTCGGCATACGTAAGGATCGAGGCGCGGTTTGGAAGTTCCACCGTGCCCGTCCCGCCTCCACTGGTGATGACGATGAGTTGCTTGGGGATCTGCGTCGCATCGACCCACAAATCGAGCGACACGTCTGCCGAAAGGCAGTAGCCCTCGCCAAACCGGTCGCCGAGATAAGCGCTCACGAACTCCCAAAAAGCCCCGTGCCAGGCAGTGGTGTCGCCGCGTTGCTCCTGCGGCCGCGCCAGGAGATACCAGCCCTTGATAACGCCCGTCAGAAACTCGCTATTGAGCAATACCTCGCGGTGCTTGCGCGGGAGGTCGCCCGAACGGATCACATGCCCGCGCGCAACCTTCCTGGCGGCGGCCAGTGCCTCGGAAAGCCGGATGTGAAGCGGGGTTGCCATGCGGCAGCCTCTTTCGACTTTGGCTTCCGGTCAACTACGACTTTGGTATTACGTTGGATATGACTTTGCTTTCGCGCCATCTCCGACTTTGCCATCGCGTTGAATCCCTTGTCACCTTGTCACGAATGGCGCGAAGTTAAGGAAATATCGTCCTCGTCCTCGTCCTCGTCCCTCGATTCCCCGTCCATTGTCGTTTTCGAGGACGAGGACGAGGGACGAGGACGAGGACGATAAACCCGCTTAAGTTCGCGCCATTCTCACCTTGTCACCTTGTCACCCGCCCGCCTCATCAACAGATATTCCTGCCCGTTCTTCTCCCTAAACCTCGCCGCCTCCCGAAGCTCGGGACGTTTGCGCGCAAACTTCTTGAGCGCCTGGCTCCGGATCAAAACAATCTCCGCCTCCTTGGGCACCTTGTCAAAATCGACGATATATTGATGCGGGGAGCGCACGTAACAGAGCGCCGCGAAGTAGCCGGGATCGTAAATAAGGAGGCGCTGTCCCGGTGAAATCGCGGCATCAATCTGAGCCGCAAGTGGCCGGGTGGAATCGGCGCGATTGATCCAACGGGTCGCGGCCACCGAATAAAGCAGGGAGGCGACGCCAAAAAGGATAGCGGTGCCGAGGGCGAGCTGCAGCGGATCAAGGAGACGTGAACGCCGGACCAGGAGACCGATACATAAAGCGATCGCGAACGTTGCAAGGAGAGCGCCTCGAATGGCGAGGGAGATATCAATTCCTTTGAGGGCCTGGGCGACGCTCGTGGCGGCAAGATCTCCGCCGGCAGCAACAGGGGTCAGGAACGCGACCATGATCAGAAGCCCCGCAAATCCTTGATTAGCCCGATGCCAGATGGAGAGAAACCGTTTCTCCTCATGAGTCCCATTATTCCCGTTCCCCCCAGCACCCAGCGCCGCCGCCAGTAACAGCGCAAATGGAACCCCCAACGGCAGCACATATCGCGGCAACACGCCGGGAATCAGGAGCAGGATGAAGAAACAGGCACCAATGGCGAGCCCGACGGCCCACTGCCGGCGGTCGATTTC
>JAYUPM010000331.1:0-3504 GCA_043760145.1 Spartobacteria bacterium | reverse complement strand
ACGCTCAAGCCGGGGGACACAGTTCGCGTCCCAAATGTGGAGCCTTTCAAAATTGAGGAACTCCCAAAACGCGGATTTCTTCCCGAGATCCCGGAATTCAAAGACCGGGTGATCACGGTCCATCGGGCGGAACGGATGCTCGACCTGATGGAAGGCGACAAGCTCCTGGCCAGTGTGCCGATCACCCCGGGAGGGGGCCGTTTACAGACGCCCGCAGGAACATGGAAAATTCTCGGCATCGCCACAGGCCCGACGTTTCGGTGGGACAAAAGCGTTTTGGAAACCGGCAAGCGGAGTGAGAATTTTTTCATGCTGCCCCCGGGCCCAAACAATCCTGTGGGAGTGCTCTGGTGCGGGTTGAACAAGCCAGGCATCGGGATTCATGGGACCAATAATCCCCAAACCATTGGGCGGGCAGCCAGTCACGGCTGCATGCGGGTCGCCAACTGGGACGTGGTGCGCTTGAGCAAGCTCATCACCAAGGGAATGCGCGTGGTCATTGAATAACTGTCGGAATCCCCAATCGTCCGTTGACAACACTCGTCCGCTGGGCTCTTCTCAACGCCCCGCTAGCCGGACCCACTCTTATTTTTACCGTTTATTGCCATGTCCACGACCGAAGTTATCCTCACTGAAAAGATCTCCAATCTCGGCGCCGAAGCCGATATCGTGAAGGTCAAACGCGGATACGCCCGCAACTTCCTGGTGCCCCAGGGTAAGGCGCTCGAAGTCACTCCGGCCACACTCAGGCGGATCACCCTTCTCAAGACCAAACGCGCAGAACGCGAGGCAACGGAGCAGAATGAAGCCGACGAGCTTGCCCGCAAAATCAACAAGCTCAAGTTCACCATGGAACTGGAGACTGGCGAAAGCGGCAAAGCTTTCGGATCAATCACCGCCGCGGACATTACCGAGCGACTCAAGAAAGAACTGGGCGGCAAGGTCGAGATCGATCGCCATCGGATCCATCTTGAAAAGCCGATCAAGGAAACCGGCGACCACGAGATCATCGTCAAGCTCCACGCCGAAGTGACTGCCAAGCTCACCATTACAGTCAAGGCCAAGGGGGCCGAAAAGAGTGTTGAAGATACAGACTCAAAGTCGGACGAAAAAGGGTTCAAGGGCAGGGTGAAAGCCAAGCACAGCAAATAGTTTTTCCGCTTGGGACTTTGATCGGAGGGCGCAATGGAATCCGCCTCCGGACAGGTCCAGGGCGAATCAGATAATGTCGAACGAGGCTTCCGGTAAATCGAGTGGGAAGCCCGCCAGAAAAGCGGGAGATAAAGGGGGAAGCGATCTTCGGGGAAAGGCGACTTATTTACCGGATACTCACCGGTTACTCCCACAGAGCACCGACGCCGAGCAGGGCGTCCTCGCCTCTTTCCTCCTCTCTCCGCGCGATGTCGGGGGGCACTGTGCCGAGAAAGGAATCAAGCCGGCACATTTTCATTTTCCCGCCCATGGGATGATCTACGAGGTGCTGATGGAGCTTTGGGACACCAACAAGGCCATCGATTTCATCACGCTCACCCAGGTCATGCGGGACCGGGGGATTATCGATCAGGTCGGTGGGGCCGCCTTTATTACCAGTCTCTTTACATTCCTGCCGACCGCCGCGAACGCCGGTTATTACGTCGAGATTCTTCAGGAAAAATATACCCTTCGGGAAATCATTCGGGTCTGCACGGAATATGCCGGGCGAGGGTATGAGGAACAGGATGATGTGGAGAACCTGCTCAACGATGTGGAGCAGGGGGTCTTCGCGATTGCCCAGGGCCGTTTCAAAGATACCGCCGCCAACCTGAAAAAAATGGTTATCGATGCCATTTCTTCCATCCAGGATCTTCACGACCGGCACGGCAGCGTCACCGGGTTGCCCACCGGGTTCGCCGAATTCGACAAGATGACCGATGGGCTTCACGGATCCCAAATGATCATTATCGCGGCCCGCCCTTCGATGGGCAAAACCGCACTGGCAATGAACATGGCTGAGCATATCGCCCTGGAGCTCAATAAAGCGGTCGCTGTGTTCAGCCTGGAAATGAGCGCCCAGCAACTCGTCCAGCGCCTGCTCTGCTCAAGGGCTCGCGTGGACCTTGGCCGGATCCGGGCTGGATTCCTCAATGCGCGCGATTTCCCGGCCCTTCAAACAGCGGGTTCAAAGCTGATGGAGGCAAAAATTTTAATCGATGACACGTCGGGGCTTAGCATCCTTGAACTGCGGGCAAAAGCCCGGCGCCTCAAGAGTCAGCACAATATATCCGCCATCTTTGTAGATTACCTCCAGTTGCTGCGCTCGACCTCCCGCCGCGCCCAGGACAATCGGCAACTTGAGATCGCCGAAATTTCAAGCGGCCTTAAAGCCATTTCCAAGGAGCTCGATATTCCTGTCGTCGTGCTCGCACAGCTTAACCGTAATCCCGAGCAGCGTTCCGGTGATAGCAAAGGTCGTCCTCGGCTTAGTGACTTGCGCGAATCCGGTTCCATCGAGCAGGACGCGGATCTCGTCGGACTCCTGGTGCGCGAGGAATATTATGCGGACAACGACGAGGAAAAAAAGGAGTCCGAGGGCAAAGCAACACTGATCATCGCCAAGCAACGCAATGGTCCGGTGGGCGATGTGCCACTGACTTTCATCAAGGAATTCACCCGGTTCGAGTCCCGCGCCACCACTTCCGGCGACGAGGGCTGAGAGTAACGCAGAGAATCGGAGGGGAAATTTAACGCAGAGTCGCAGAGTTCTGGGGGGGTGAAATGCCGAAACCAGAATGGCGAATGACGAGCGCGCATCTGATCACAACCAGCTGGTGGCTTATTCCGTGCCCCAAAAATCTCTGCGTCTCTGCGCCTCTGCGTTAAAATTCCCCCTCCCGATCTCTGCGTTATTGACTGCCTCCCCCGGAACCATATCTTCCGCGGTGCCACCAGGGGAGCCGATGGGCTGAGAGGTCCGGCCTCAGATATCTGAGACCGGACGACCCTTTGAACCTGATACGGATAATGCCGTCGCAGGGAGCGAAGTCTCAGCAACGTTGCGTCCCGGTAGGGTCAATATTTTATGATCGCCGACGTCACTGAACCGCAGAGCACTGAGCAACTCCCCAACAGCCACCGTATTTACGTGGCCGGTAAACTGCATTCGAATATCCGGGTGCCATTTCGCGAGATCCAGCTGGCCCCAACCAAGGCGCTCGATGGCCGGGTCGAAGTAAACGAACCGGTCCGTGTGTATGACTGCAGCGGGCCATGGGGCGATCCCCAACAGATCCTTGATTCAGCCCAGGGCCTGCCAGCAATTCGGGCGCAATGGCTGCAAGACCGCGCGGATGTCGCCCCTTATGACGGCCGGGATGTGATCCCCGAAGACAACGGTTACCTCACCCGCGGCCACGAAGAATACGCAAGCCAAACCGAAAAACGGAACCGGCTCGAACCATGGCGCGGTCCCAAACGGCAACCGCTTCGGGCAAGCGCCGGACATCCAGTCACGCAGCTCTGGTATGC
>JAYUPM010000330.1:0-3515 GCA_043760145.1 Spartobacteria bacterium | reverse complement strand
GATTACTCCCCCATTCCGCTCCTCGTCGTCCGCTCCTTCGCGGGTCCTCTCGCGGGTTCAGTTTGGTTGAGGTCAGTTTGGCTTTGGGAGTAATGGCTTTCGCGTTTGTCGCCCTCCTCGGCATGATCCCCAGCGGTCTCGGGATTTTCCATCAGGCCATGGATACTTCGGTCAGTGCGCATATCGCGCAGAGGATCACCGGTGAATTGCAGGAGACGGACTATTATACGTTGCTGGAGAATTGCCAGCCCAACCTCACCATTTTCACGGACGCAGATTCCCAATCCGGGCTGATGCCTCGGCAATATTTCGACGATCAAGGCAACCAGGTGGAGGTCCAGAACCCCGCGCAACCGACGGAACAAGAGCGGGTCCGGATCCTGTATGAAGCCATTATAAGGGTATCCCGGGCGAGGATAGTCCCGCTTTCCAGTGCCGGAAGCGTATCGCGGCTTGGATCCTCAAATCTAACGACATTGACGATTCAGATTGTGAATAATCCGGCGGGGCGGGAGATAGCGCTTACCGGAGAGCTGCTGGTGGATCCCACGGTGAGCCGGCTCACTTATCATTCGTATTCGACTCTCATTGCCAGAAACACCCCATGGCCTGACACGAAATGAGAAATAACACATCCAGTCGGGGCAATGGATTCACGCTGGTCGAGATGCTTGTCTCCACGGCGATCATCGGGTTGATCATGATAGTTTTGGTCCAGGTGACAGGGCAGACAAGCGCGGTCTGGCGATACACAACGGGACGCGCGGAACAATTCCGGGAATCGCGAAGGGCTTTTGACTCGATGACCCGCCGGCTTAGCCAGGCGACATTGAATACCTATCTCGATTACGATTCTTACGGCTTGCCAAAGGAATTCGTCCGCCGCTCGGAACTCCGATTCATTTGCGGCCCGGTGCAAAACGGGCCCGGGAACCAAATGCTCGACGCCACCAAGACAGTTCCCCGGCCTGGACACGGCATTTTTTTCCAGGCCCCGTTTGGTTTCGTAGAAGGAGGGGGCTCTGAGGGGAGTGTCTCAACCAACTACAAGGGGCTCGATACACTCCTGAACACATGGGGTTACTTTGTGGAGGTTGATACCGATGCCAGGTTCCGGCCGCCTTTTATCACGGACGCGATCTCGCCGCCCCGGATTCGCTATCGGTTGATGGAGTATAGCCAGCCGAGCGAGAAGATGAACATCTACGGATTTACGAGTGGGCGCGGCCAGGTTCCCGGTGCCGGCACTCTGGATCCTGACGACAAGAGTCCCACTGCCCCGAAGAATTACGGGGCACACGCGAGTGCCAATCGCGGATTCGACTGGTTCCGCGGTGCGTTCGCGATCACGGCGCGCAACGATCCTGCGCATGTCCCGACCCATGTGTTGGCGGAGAATGTAATCGCCCTTGTGATTCTCCCGCAGCTCTCCCGGGAGGATGCGGCCGCCAATTTTCCTGAGGCTCGCCGCGAGAGTGTGCTGGCCCCGGAATACTATTACCACTCCGGGGAAACCGGGGCTGCCGAGGCGGAATCCAACAAGCAGCTCAAGGGGTTCCTCAACAGCAGACATCAGCTCCCGCCGGTGTTGCAGATCACGATGGTGGCCATCGATGAAGCGAGCGCGGTGCGATCCGAGATTCAGAACCCATTGGAGGATAAATACGGGGTGCTAGCCTCGGACTTCCTAATCGATTCCACCAAATACAAAAACGACATTCTCTACGACCCGAATAATCCAAAGGCGGGTGTGGAGTCGGTCGAAAAGCGGCTTATCAATAAAGGCGTCAACTATCGGATCTTCACCTCCAACGTTTACCTTCGCGGGTCGAAGTGGAGCAGCTCTCAAACGAACTAACAGACGAAATAACAGACCAAATAACAGCCATGAATCCACTTCCCCTCTCTTCTAGCCTCGGACGCCGGGATGGCGTCGTGCTGGTAATCGTGCTGGCATTCCTTGTATTGCTCTCGGTGCTGATCATCTCGTTTTATTCGAGTGTTGGCACGGAGCTTGTCGCCTCCAAGCAATACTCCAGCGTCGTTTCCACCCGGCAGCTTTCCGAGACGGCAACCAACTTTGTTATGGGACAGATTACCGATGCCACGTCGGGATTCGAAAAGCCGGGGGACAATGCCTCGCCGATTCTCGCATGGGCTTCACAGCCGGGCATGATTCGGACTTATAAGGAAACCGGCCTCCCATTCCGTTTCTACAAGCTCTATTCCGCCGCCAACATGATCATTACCGATCATCCGGCCGATTTTAATGTAAACACCGAGTTCGCGGCCGATACACCAGTGGATTGGTGGCAGAACCCGGCAATCTTTACCGACTTGAATGCGCCGATCAAGGTGGGCGAAGGCCAGTTCGATTACCCGATTGTTGATCCCACGGGTCAAAAAACTTTCGCAACCTCCAATGACGGGATTGATGGATTCGAGATCATGGAGGGCCCGGGATTCACAGGGTCGGGGACGCGGCCAACAGCTAACGATAACCCCACCTCTTCACCCGCCGCGAATCCTGCGATGATGCCGACCCGCTGGATTTACGTTTTGCGCGATGGAACACTGACTGCCGCCCCCGATGCCGCAAGCGCCGGCGGCAAGCTTAGTTGGGCCAATGTTACGGACCCACTCAGCAAGCCGACCAAAGCAAACCCGATTGTCGGGCGAATCGCTTTTTGGAGCGATGACGACACATCGAAAGTCAACATCAATACCGCTTCTGAAGGGACGTTCTGGGACAGGCCTTGGGCCCGCAATTCATCCGAGGACGAAATTTATGCGCGACATATTCCCGGGCAGGGCGAGGTCCAGCGTTATGCAGGGCATCCGGCAACGACCTGCCTCAGCCCAATCCTCGGATTTGTCATCCCGCCGAGTCTCAACAAAAAGAACTATTATTCCCTAATCCCGCGGGTAAACGACGGCGGAACCAATGCGGGAACAACGATGGTGCAGCCCTTGATTCGGGATAAGAACGGCAATTACGTTAAATCGGTTGTCCCGGATAACGATCGCCTTTTTGCTTCAGTCGATGAGATGGCTTTTGGACCGGTATTCAAGGGGATTCGGACGGGGTTTACGTCCAAGGGAAGCCCAGGGATACCAGAAGATCGGGCCCGGGAGGTCCTGAACAAAGCGAAGTTTTTCCTCACCGCTGGGAGCCGCGCCCCGGATGTGAACATCTTCAACAAGCCGCGTATCTGTGTCTGGCCGATGCAGTTGGACGACAAGGAGACTTCCAAGGAGCGCAATGCGAATGACCGATACATCGCGTTTTGCAGCACCACCGGCTCGAACGCGACCGGGACAGGGATTGAGAGCAAATATTACTTCCAGCGTTACTCGATTTACGCCGAAACGGATGGGCTGAACGGCGTGGATACTTTCCCGCATCCCAAACCAGGTGAAAAAGATAAGTCCCCGAGCGCTACTCATCCCACCCTGGATTGGGGCCTGCCTAAACCTGCTGGAAGTATAAAGGGCTTTCCGGACACCGAGGTAGA
>JAYUPM010000329.1:0-3524 GCA_043760145.1 Spartobacteria bacterium | reverse complement strand
GTCCCTCGTCCTCGATTCCCCGTCCATTGTCGTTTTCGAGGACGAGGACGAGGGACGAGGACGAGGACGATAAACCCGCTTAAGTTCGCGCCATTCGTGCCAGGCTCTCTGTCGGAAGGCACTGACGCTCAGTGAATGGATGATACGGAATGTTGGTGCCGCCCTGATCCCCCGCCAACCCTCCGAATAGAGTGCCAGGCTCTTTATGGGAAGGCGTCTGAAGCTCAGCGAATGGATGATCGCGAATGTTGGTTGCGCCCTGATCCTCCGCCAACCCTCCAAATAGAGTGCCAGGCTCTTTATGGGACTGGCACACCTCCGGCGTGCATGCTGTTTTCTAACGTGATCGGTGGTGTCGCTCGTTCCTCGCTTTACCACCGGCTACAGTCTGGCGGCCCCCGCCGGGACAACATCCACGGATGGAGAATTGGCCCACGGAATACACTGAAACACACGGAATCGGAACTTGGTCAGACCCTAAGAAATTTCTGTATCTTCCGTGTATTCCGTGGGCCAAAAAGTCCGGGTTCCCGTTTCTAAATTCCGCGGGTTATTCTGCTCGCAGGGCGCGGAGGCGGCTTCCTCGCAAAGCTAGGCGGGTTGCGAGCCAGGTCCAAAATAATGCACCTATGCCGAGCGCCACAAGCAGGCCGGCAACCTGAAGCCATGGAAATCCCCCGGAGCGTTCTCTGATCCCGGGCCATGTCGCCAAAAGTGCCGCCATGGTTCCGATGCTGAGCCCGCAGAAAATGAGCCAGCGATGCTCGGCGAAAATCAATCGGCGAATCTGGGCGGGCCGAAAGCCGATTGCCTCAAGGAGGCCGAATTCACTGCGGCGTTCGAGCACGTTGCGGGCAACCACAATGGCAAGGCCCGCGCTTCCAAGCAGCAGACCGAGCCCGCCCAGAACTTGAAAGATGGAGAGGTAAGTATTCTCGACGGCTTGGAATTCAGCGAGGCGTCGCGAGGCCGGAGTCAATTCCATCCCACGATCCTGGAGCGCGCGGGAAATTCCTTCCGAGACCAATGCGGATTTATCCGGAGGGGCGTCGATGAGGAAAAAGCGATAGCCGCCCTGGCCGGGAAACTTGGCAATGAAATGATTCTCGGCGATCAAAACATTGCCCTGGAGCAGGGAACCTTTCAGGACACCGAGCAGCTTCACCTTGAATGAGGCCCCGCGTTCGTCCTGGTATTCGATGACGTCGCCGAGTTTTTTTTGAAGCGCCCAGCGCAGGGTCGATTCGTCGATGACACCGGGGATTGCGCCATCATCGCGGGACTGTGCGAGACCATTCCACCCATCCGCCCCTGGCCATTTCAATCGAAAGGCGTGTCGGGCGTCGAACTCCTCCGGCTTGACCCCAAGGAGCCGGGGCTGAAGGGCGCGATTAAGGTTGAGGCAGCTCGCATCATCTCCATCGCGGACCCGGATCGGGACCACGCTCACCCCCGTCATCATTTGATCAGCCATGGCAAAGAATTCCCGGCCTTTGGCTGTGTTGAGGTCGTCGTAAATTGGAAGGGCCGATTCGCCCACAAGCGCAAAACCGCCTGTTCCCGAATGACGATCGGCCGAGGCTTTCTCCGGGCGTTGCCGGAACGAATCGACCGCCACCACCATAAAAATCCCACTCGCCAAAACCGCGATCGTCGCAAGGCTGCGTCCTCGTCGGCGGGCCGCGTTCCGGATGCCAAGCTGCGGGAGGCTCTCCAATCCGGCCGGCCCGGACGCAGCCCCGCGCAACCAGCTTTGGGCGAAGAAAATCCCGGCAACCAGCAGAAGTGCGCCGGCGCCAAAAAACGTCCCGGGACCGGAGCCGAGCGTAACCAGAATCCCTGCGCCGATCAGGGATCCGGCTCCGATTTGCACAGAAAATCGACGGGCGCTAAACAGATGCCGGCGTCCCGCCGCGATTTGAGAATGCGCAGTGTCCAACGTCGAGAGGCCACTAAGCAACTCATGTCCGGTGTGCTGAAACTGACGGCGGCTCGCCAGCCACATGGCAAGCAGCGCAATCGCGATTCCGGAAAACATTCCGATTACCAAGGTCGTGGCACTCGGGCTCATCTGAAATTCGACGGCGCCCACCGCTCCCCGCCAAACGGTGGCGAGCGCTTTGAGAACGCCACGGGTGTAAGCGAGGGCCGCGACGACTCCGAGCACGGACCCGATTGCCGCCAGCAAAACGCCTTCTGCTAGAAACACCCTCCGGACCTGATGCGGCCGCCATCCCAGGGCAAGCAGCAATCCCGCTTCCGTTGCGCGTTGCTCCACCGCAAAGACAAAGAGCAAGCCGGTCAGAACAGATGCGGCGGCGATCAGGAAAAAAGAGAAGCTGACAAAGAGTTGGCCGAAATCGACGGGAGCCTTGGTGGCGGCAATCGCCTGTTCGCGCAACGCGACAAAACGGAACGACGCTTGTCCGGGCGTGAGGCGGCTCCGGATTTGCGCCGCCAACTCATCCGGGTTCGCGCTCGCCGGATACCGGATCGAGGTCAGTTCGCCCCAGCGGTTCGACCAAAGTTTTTCTCCAAGCGCGATATTAATGAACGCCTTGGGTGTCCCGCGGAACTTATCCCAATATTCCTCGTCCTTGTCCCGGAACCGGCTCACGTCCAGGTCGAAGCCCGGTTTCCATTCCCGGCAGTTTTTTTTGTCGGTCAACCCCGGGAAATCCGGCATCCACGAAGCATTCAGTTGCGGCTCATCCATCGGAAGCACCGCGAGCACCGTGAATTCGCGGGACCGCTCCTCGAGTTCGCGCCTCTCGCCCATGACGAAATATTTCATGGTCACCCGGTCGCCATTGCCCACCCCAAGATCATCCGCGAGCCATTGGGTGAGAACGATCTCGGTCCCGGTCAACTCCGCCGACAGAAAACCGGAGCCCGCCGCATCCACGGCTGTGACCATCGAATACGGTGTCGCTTTCTCACCGGCCCGGATTTCGTTGACGAGATAAGTGAGGGAATCGAGTCCACGCGGGGCGGCATTGATGACCGGCCGATCGAGAAAGACGCGGCCGGTCCGGAGTTCGCTGCCGCCATTGTTTGCGAGGGGCCGCAATTCGAGGCCGGCATCGGCGAGCTGCCAATGCTTGCCCACAGCGGCTTGGAGGGCGGGCACGTCACTCTTGGAAGCAAGCAGCAGATTGGCTTTACCCTTCATTTCCAAACGGTCCTGAATAACACCGAGTGGAAGGAAGATGCTCAAAGGCGGGACCTGGCTGGATTGAAGTCCAAAAGAACCAAAATTTTCCTCGGTTAGAACCGCCGCAATTGTGACCCGCAACGCGATCACTTCATTCTCTTCTCCAGAGAGCGGAGCATCGCGGGAAAAGAGCCCGGGTTTCTCGACTCGGACGATGACCGTATCGCCTTGCTTGAGCGCAAGCTGGGCCGCCATCCGTTGATTGATCAATGCCGATGGGTTCGCCGATTTCGTGATGGAATGCGGGACGGGGGCGAGTTGCCAAAACCGGTCATCGGCTCCGAGCACCTGTGCCTGATTGACTCGAGCC
>JAYUPM010000328.1:0-9190 GCA_043760145.1 Spartobacteria bacterium | reverse complement strand
CCCCCGCTCCTGCCGCGCCCGAGAGTCAATCCTTGGAACTGATGCCTTCGGACTCATCGCTGCTCTCCGCCCCGCCACTCCGATTAATTCCCGATTCCCCCGACCAACGGGCATCCAAAAAATCTGCGCAACAGGCCGCCCCGGACCAGAAAACCAAGACGGAAATAGCCGCTGAGGAAATGGCGGATCGGATTCGGTATCGGCGGGCGAGAACCAAGGCGCTCAACGATCCGGCCGTGCAAGGTGAATGGGCGCGGGCCCAGGCGGCCCGGACAGATTACGAGAAGCGGGAGGCGCTCAAGAGCTACTACAAGCTGCTGTATGCGCGCATGGCGAAGATCGATCCTTCGCTGAAAAGCCGCATTGCTGTTGATTCACAGTCGTCGCTCTGGCGATTAACCCAGAAACGGATCAGTGCGACTGAGGCATTCGATGCCACCAATCGATCGCGCAATAGCGCGGACGATTTAAGATAACGTTTGCCCATCGGGTAAGGCTGCGTTACGGTCCGCACCCCTTTCCAAAGACGGCGCATTCGTCTAGAGGCCTAGGACACAGCCCTCTCACGGCTGGGACACGGATTCGAATTCCGTATGCGCTACTTGGTTTTATCAGGGTTCCCGGTCGGTTTTAGGATTCGCGTGACAGAAACGTGACAAAGTGGTAGGCTGAGCCACGTGAAAGCGAAGCGAATCGAAGTCAAAGACGGGAGTATCGTCGTTCCGGTTTATCAGTTCTCCGACGGCCGGTATTGCGTCGATACCGTCCTGGGTGAGACGCGGAAAAGGATTACTCGCACCTCGCTGGAGGCGGCGAAGCTCGAGGCGCGAAAGCTCATCGCCCAGATCGCCTCCGGGCGCAGCGACGAGGTTCCGCTTACGCTTTTGGAGGCGGAGGATTATCGCCTCTCAAAGCAGAAACTTGTCCCGTATGGCATTTCACTCCTGACAGCGATTGAAGAGTGGATCAGCTATCACTCGAAGGCGAAACATCTTATCGAGAAACCGGTTCCTGAAGTCGTTGAAGAATTTCTGGCGCTTAAGAAACTGGAAGGAGTCAGCCCGTTGCATCTGGCGGATCGACAATCGCGTCTCAGGAGATTTGCCAAGGGATTCCCGGGGCGCATTGACCGGGTGGCCACCAGCGAAATTGAACTCTGGTTGACTGCGATCAAGGGAACTCGATGCACCCAACGCAATTATCGCAACGCGGTTCTGCAGCTTTTCCGGTTTGCCCGCTCGAAGCGATACTTGCCGAAGAATGAACCGACAGTGGTGGACGAGATAAAAGTCAGCGTCAATCGAGAAGGCAAAATTGAGATCTATACGATCCCCGAGATGCGCCAGCTCCTCAGATACGCCCCTAAGAAACTGCTGCCGTTTTTTGTCCTCGGCGCATTTGCCGGCCTTCGCAGCCAGGAAATCATGCGGCTTGAGTGGGAAGATATTAAATTCGACCAAGGATTTGTTCTGGTCAGCGCGGCGAAGTCAAAGACCGCTTCACGCCGTCTAGTCCCGATTGCGCCGGTTGTAAAAAACTGGTTGTTCCGCATCAAAAAAACATCCGGCAGAGTGATGGAATACGGTCACAACGGAGGGCTGATCCGCGCGCGGATTCGTTTCTGTGAGTCTGGGATCAAACAGGGCGACAAAGTCGTCAAGTTCCCATGGAAGCCCAATGCGCTCCGCCATAGCTATGCGAGCTACCGATTGGCGGAGGTGAAGAATGCCGCGCAGGTGGCGCTCGAAATGGGGAATTCGCCCGCGCTGCTGTTTCGGAACTATCGCGAACTCGTCACTGAGGAGCAGGCGCTCAATTGGTTTTCGCTGCGATCATCGACCGTCAAAAAGGATCCGCCCCGCTCGCGGAAAAGGGCGGCGGTTAAGAGCAGGCCTTCTTAATTTTGAACTGCTCCATAAAGTCTCGCAATTCATCGATCCGGAACCGAACCAAATGAGAGCTGATTTTACGGGGGTGAATCATGCCGAGCTTCACCCACTCCTTAAACTGGGTTTCGCCCACCGACAGGAAATTACAGGCACCTTTCATATCGGTGTAACCGGCGAGTTCATCGAGCCGGGTGAGTTGCCGCTCGACCGCTTCGGACACGGCCTTTAGGAGGATGTCATCGGGGATTTCCAGGCGCAACATGCTGGCACCGTGAGGTGCCCAGGCATCGTTCCGGCTCCCGCTTGGGTGCTATGCAGCAGTCAGAACAGCTTGTCTCCGACCAGAAACCCCGCGACGAAGGCGATGGCCAGCAACCCGAGCAGGACCATAAATGCGTATCCACTAAATGCGGCCGCCGAGTCCTCCGCCTTGTAGCGGACCAATTCCCATTTTCCGATGAGCTCGTTCTGGCCACACCTCATTCCATCCAGCGCGCGAAGCAGGGCCAGCTGTGCTGATTGGGCGACTTGACCGGACTCGTTCAGCGCGAAAACTGCCGCCTCTCGGATCGCCGCGATCTCCTGTTGCGAAGCCGTGCGGGTGCCTTGGGCAAATTCTTGAGCCCAACGCTCCAGCCGGTCACAAGCCTGCTGCGCCAACACCGATGCGCTTTCCGCCCGCTCGGCGTTGGCCTTCTGTAACGTTTCAAACTGGGTGAGAAGATCCCTGAATCGTCCAGCGAGTTCTTCTGGAAGGTTCGCCTTGAGCTCCTCGACTGTATCAAAGGTGAAGGCCGCCGCGTCGAAGATGGGGGCGATCGGATCGCGCGGATCGGTTTCGAGCGCCGCGAACAATCGGGCACGATCGATTCGCCCGGTCCGTGGATCAATCGTATCCGAGATGATTTGTGCAAAGCGTCGGTTCATGGGCTTTTCCGGAATAAATCAAGAGACGAGGAGCGTTTTCGCCTTCTCGACCTCGGCGAAACCCGCCCGCAAAAAGGCTTTTACCCGCTGGCGTTCGGCTAGCTCCAGTGTGTTGCCCTGCAAACTCTCCGACCATGCGAGGTTATGTTTGTCGATCTTGTAGTAGACGTGCTCCAGAAGCTCGGGAAACAGGATCTCGGTGGCGCCCAGATTCTCCATGAGGCGGACTTTCGTCTTGCTCGCATCGTAGATGGCAAAAGAGGCTCCAGTCGCTTCGTTTTTGACGACCAAATAAGAGACCTCGTCTCCGAGCTGATCCGTGACGGACTTTAATAGGACTGCACTGTCTTTTACTGGCGAAAGAACAAACGCGATGGTGATCCCCACGCCCAACTCGTGGCAAACCGCGAGAAACTCGGTTTCGGCCATCCACGCGACCAGCTTGTCGCCGCCCTGCGCACCAAGATCGACAAGCCAATGGCGGCCATCCTGTTCCAGGCTGTTCAAAAGCTGGTCGAGGCTGCCCGGCTCATGGATATCAATCGGCGTTGTGTGTCCCGGATAGAATCGCAGTAGATGACCGTTGGTGGCGTCCGTATCGTACCCACACCAATCAAGCGAATGGCTGGTGTAATAGTCGGCCAGGAGCCTGGCAAACGTGCTTTTTCCGACGCCGCCTTTGTCGCCATGGACGATGACGAGCCGTTTACTGGGTGGAGTTGTTTTCATAAATGGGTGGCGAAGAGCTTTAGATCTCGTCATCGGCAATGCCGCCTTTGATCCCCTGCTGACGCCGAAGAGTAGATGAGTCGGAAGGCTTGCGCGTGTTCACGGCCTGGCTACCGAAAGGGTTACTGGTTGTCCGATGCCCTGGCTTTCTCTTGGTCGAGCGTCTGGTCGCCAGATGCGCCTTGAGTGTGCTGACGCTGCACGGGAAGCCTTGCTGGGCCATGAACACGGCGAGTTGTTGATAAGTCATCCCCTTGGCACGTGCCTGAACAAGCTTAGGTTTGAGCCGTTGGACGAGGCTCTTCAACGAGGCGGCGGGCTCCGGTCGCTGTGCAAGCCATTGATCCAACGCATCCGTAATCCGGGACACATCGATGGGTTGATTGACTAAAGGCTTGGGCATAACGGCAGGTAATCTCGTCTGTCATCGTGCCGTAACTTGTTCCGGGTCATTGCGCCGACCCTGGCGCAACCGTCGCCGGTCTTTGTGCTGAACTCGCTCTGACCAATGCCATTTCACAAGCGCAGCTTGTGCGTTGGTCTATTACTAAAACTAACTCCCAAATTACCTCCGGAATACTTTCCGCCCATTCTTTTCCATGATCCGCGGCCGTGCAATGAAAGGTGGAGCGACCTATTGTTCCGAGCATCTTCAGGCAAATGACTATTACGAAAAGGGTCAAAAGATTGAGGGCACATGGATCGGTAGCGCATGTGAAGAGTTTGGAGTTCGAGCAGGTGAGACGGTCACTTCCGAGGCTTTTAATCGTTTGCGGCAAAACCAGCATGCCACTTTAGTCGATTCGGATGGCAAGCCGGTCCAAATCACGGCCAGACTTCATGGCGAAAACGTGATCGGCAGTGAGCGGCGGGCGTTCCATGATTTTACGTTCTCGGCACCGAAGACATTCTCGGTG
Source organism: Spartobacteria bacterium (assembly GCA_043760145.1). Classification (GTDB taxonomy): domain Bacteria; phylum Verrucomicrobiota; class Verrucomicrobiia; order Chthoniobacterales; family Chthoniobacteraceae; genus CAIURC01. The sequence goes on along the minus strand of JAYUPM010000328.1, from coordinate 4,728 downwards.
GCTGCGGTAACAGGTGGGATGGAAGTAGTGCGCGCCTGGCATCGGCAAGCGGTGATGAAAGCGGCGAAGGAGATGGAACACTGGACGACATATCGCACCAACCGCGCTGGCGTGATGGAAGCGCATCAAAGCGGCAACTTTTGCGCCGCATGGTATGCGCACGATGCCAACCGCGCGCTGGAACCACAGCTTCACGATCATCTCGTGATTTTCAACATGACGATGGGTGAAGCGGGAAAGAACTACGCCCTTGAGTCGAAGGCATTCTTTGATCGCGTGAACTATCTCACCGCCATTTACCGCGACGAGCTGGCGGCGCAGGCGCAGCGGGCCGGGGTGGAGATCGTCTGGGGCAAACATGGCGAGCCGCAGATTCGGTCACTCTACGAGGCTGGATTGCACGAGCACTTTTCCCGGCGCACTCATGAAGCGGAGGCACTGATTGAAAGGTGCGAGAGTTTGTTTGGCCAGAAGCTCGATAACAATCAACGCAAGGCGCTTGTGATGTCGTCCCGCGGGATCGACCCCAAACGCTTTGAGAAAGCTTTCGCACTTCAAGGGAACGGTTTCCGTTGGAACAAGGACGAAATCCTGGACCGGTTCATTTCGCTGGTCCGAACTTGTTCGGACGGAGGGTTGCGCGAGATCACCACAACCGAGGTAATCGCCCAACAACGCGCAGGCCTCTCGGCTGGAAACCTGGCCGTGCTTGAGCAACTCTCCGCCACACTGGGCGGACGCGAGCGGAATGTTTCGCCGGTTGACCTGACAACCATATCCGAGGCAATCGCCCATGCGGTGACGCACTGCTTTGAGCGGCACAGCGTTTGCCGCGCGCAAGATGTATGGGAAGAGGCGATCCGACACGGGGGCGGCGCCGGCTTTGACGTGGCGACGCTGCGCGCAGAGTTCGATCGCCTTGCCCAAAATCCTGAAAGCAAGCTGGTGGCGCGGGGAGATGAATTAACCACGACGCTGCACCTGGGGCGGGAGGAGGCGCTTGTGGCCAGCATCGAGCACGGCCGGGGAACCGTGCAACCCGCAAACCAACACTTTATCGCCTCCGCGAAGTTGACGCCCGAGCAGCGCGCGGCCGTGGACGGTTTGGTCCGTTCCAGGGACCGTTGGACGGCGCTCGTTGGCGATGCAGGAACTGGAAAGACCTTTGCCGCGTCCGAACTGGTGCGGGCACACCTTGAGGCAGGGCGCAAAGTGTTCCTATGCGCACCTTCCAACAGTGCCCGCGATGTGTTGAGGGCCGATGGCCAGGCGCTTCGGCAACGACCGGGACCCCTTGGAATCGCAGCTGCCTTTGAAGGAGCGCAATCCCTTCAGAAGCTCCTTTGCGATCCCGTGCTGCAAAAGGAGATCGGCTCCGGTGCCTGTGTCTTTCTGGATGAAGCCGGACTCGCGAGCACGTTGATGCTGGATGAACTCAGGATACTCGCCGAGCGCCACGGCTGGCGCGTTCATTTGCAGGGCGATCCCAAGCAACATTCCAGCGTGGAAGCGGGCGATGCGTTTCGTGTGCTTCTCCGGCATTCCTCGATCGCGCGGTGGCGGCTAAGCGACATCCGTCGGCAAAATCCAACCAGCGGGCTGCGCTCGGTCGTCAAGCATCTGGCTGCTGGTCGGATGAGCGAGGCTTTGTTGGTGCTGGATGCCGCGAATCGAATCGTGGAAGCGCCCGAGGAAAAGCGGCTGCAGATGATGGCGCACGATTATGTGTCCTCCGTTGAAGCCGGCCGGAGTTGCGTGGTGGTCAACCGCACCCATCGGGAAAACGATGCCGTCGCGGCGAATATTCGTGAGGAGCTGAAAGCACGGGGAATGTTGGGCCCCGAGGAAACGATCCAGACGATTCGCTCCCTGGGCTGGACAGCGGCGCAGAAGCGCGATCTTCGCCGGTATCAACCAGGCCATGTGATCGAGATCAGCATTGGGAGGGAGCAAGGCCGCTGCTTCACTGTGCTCGGAGTGGAGCGTGGCCGCGGGATTCGTGCCCGCAGCGAGGATGGCGAGGAGCGCTTTTTCTCCCGCGCGGAAAGCTCGCGATTCGAGCCTTGTGAAGCGCATCCATGCGAAGTGGCGGTAGGTGAACACATACTTCTCCGATCCGGGCAGAAGATGCCGGGCAACGAGCTGATCAACGGAGACCGGCTGGTCGTCACCCGATTGGAGAAGAGCGCGATCTTTGGGCGCACCCTCGGCGCCGACAACTTGCCTGCTGGCCCTGAGAAACTCATCGCGATCCGCAACTTTACCTACGCCTATGCCAGCACGTCGCATCGTTCCCAAGGAATGACCGTCGACGTGGCGCTCGTTGGACTGGACCGCGTTTCCGTTGCGAACGTGGACGCAAAGACCCTTTACGTCGCGGGAACCCGGTCCCGGGAAGAACTCCGCTTCTATGTGGAAAGCAGGTCGGCACTGATGGCACAGGCCGGCCGGATCACCGGCGAGCGGCAAGCTGCTCTGGAGATGGCGCAAAAGGAAATGCCCAAGACCGCAAATTCCCAGGCAATGAAACCCAAACGAAACGTCTTTCTTTTGCAAGGCCGCCTTCAATCGGCGGCCCACAAGCTTGCCGTAACATGGGCGCACCTCCGGGAGTTTGCGCAGGCGTGCGCAATCGGAATACGGCTCCAGCCCCCACGCAACGCGCAGAATCACATCCAAAGGAAATCTTCCTCAATTCGCCCATGATCCCATCCGCGAAAAATCCATTTTTCTCCACCAGTTCCCAGCGCACGCTCATGCTGGAAGTGCATACAAAGACGGCTAGCGACTGGGCATTCCCTTACGCCTACCTCCTTTGTATCCGCCATGATCCGACTGGCTCCATCGAACTGCGGTTCTCCTTCGGCACCGTAACAATCGAAGGGCAAAATCTTAAGGCCCTGCATCAAGCCCTGGCGGTGCTCATAATTCTTATAGGCACTATGGAGACCGTCGGATACTCACTCGCAGTAGGGTATGGCATTTCCGACCGGGCCGGGCTTTTACATGCGCTTTTATATGAATACCGGTCCGTTGTTTATGGTATTTCGATGGCGCCTATATTGCTCTGCTCGGTTAGTTCAATGCCTCAGGGGAAACGTGCATTGGCCCTGCTAGGTTTTTTTATAGTGAGATTTTTGATAATGGCATACATCGGTTATATATGGATCGAGCATGGGGTCGATTAAATGGAACCCATCCCAGTAACCCCGGTATTTTGGCGAAGAATACTTGAAATGCCATTGGGGACAGATTTGTGACGCTTACGGTGATCGAAACGCTTTATAGGATCTAACGGAAACCCAGAACGTAATTATACCCACAAGAACAATTAAAACAAGCCTCGTGAAATTAACGTGCGGACCGCTGACAGTTTCCGGATCCTCGGCCGAGCGAATTACGTATACCTCGCCTCGGCGTGTTACCGACAAAATGGACGACCTCATTAATGTATTAAATGCCTCCTCACGAGTTTTGTTGGAATAACGCAGAGATAGGGGAGACTTAGGGGCATTTATTATCTCAACCTGCTTCCCCGCCAATGCTGCTACCACACGAATCACGTCAGTATAATTCGACTCCGCTTCAAGGAAGATTTTGTTTGCTTCCTTCATTTGAATTAGTATATGAGGTTCTTCTTCCGCCGCGAGTAAGGATTGTGGTCCTAGACACCAGACCATCAAAATGCCAATACAACCAACATGCCTTAGCGCTGAATATATATTATATATCATACCATTAACTACTTTAAACAGCAAAACTGGTAGGATTGTGTCTTGCGGCCTCCACCTTTTTCATAATGCTTGAGGTAGGCTTGTTTCTGTGTCTTCCCCATGCCAAGGAAACTAGCTTTCCAATAATAAAGTTGAAGGTGTGCGCTAACGTCAATCCACACGTCGTAATGGATCGTCCAACAACATCCCCGCTTGTGGTTTGGCATCGACTTCTGTGCGATTACTGGGATGGCAACCATTGACTGCTGCCCTGCCAGTTTCGCTTGGGGGCCCATTTCTAAGACGTTTTCGAATCCTGACATTTTTTCCGCAATCTTCTTACTAATTTTTCCTAAATCGGTAATATCCGCACTCCAATCTTTGGAAAGGTGCTGCGGGATAATAAATGTTGGACTGTCAGCAACTAGCTTCCCTTTGTTGCAATCGGCATTAACCGTAAAACCAAATGGAGCAGAAACAGTCATCGCGTAATCGTCGGAGAGCTTAACACTAACCATTCCCTCAAAGGGCAATTTTTGGAGGCCAAACGGATCAACATGATTAATAGAATCGTTAGTTAGGTAACCATAGAGATTTGGACCTCCATCTTCTTCGATTGGATCACGATTAATCCACCTCCCCGTCTGCGGTTGGTAAGAGCGGTAACCGTAATATAGTAGCCCAGTTTCAGCATCCTGATACTTAGTTGAGAACCGGAACGGATTACTCTCCGCAATCACCCCCGTTGCGACCAGCGCTTCCCCGAAGGGGCCTAAGAAGGAAGCAGGCGGGTTTCCCGCCAAACAAGCACCAGCCTTGATCGCCGGGCGATTCTCTTTTCTGAGACTTTTTCGTAAACGGATCTTTCCCGGCTGTGCAGCGGTATGCCCAGCGAGAAGTAGCTCGATTTCCGCAATTGTGAGTTGGCGTTCGGTGGATTCCACGGGCCGCAGTGTGACGCGCGCCCGCTTCTGGTGCAAGCCGCGCTTCGTGGCTGTCGAAGCAAGACTCGATC
>JAYUPM010000327.1:0-3526 GCA_043760145.1 Spartobacteria bacterium | reverse complement strand
CACGGCACGATCGGGCTCATGGTCACGCTCGCGCATATTGGCCGGATCGAGCCCGGCGAGCATCGGATCGAGACATCGGTCGGTGTCGTCAAAGCAGTGCTGCATCCTGACGGTTCGGTTTCGGTCGAAAACATTCCATCCCATCGCAAGGCGAAAGGCGTGACACTCCAAGTCCCGGGCTTTGGCGAAGTCGCGGGCGATGTGGCATGGGGCGGGAACTGGTTTTTCATCATCGAAAAGCACGACGTGGGGCTCGAACTCGCCAACGTCGAGACGCTCACCTCCTTTGCATGGGCCACCCGGCAGGCTGTAAACGCAGGTGGATTTCCCGAGGTGGATCACATCGTCCTGCTCGGCCCGCCTCAATCGCCAGGCACCGACTCGCGGAACTTTGTGCTCTGCCCCGGCAAAGCCTATGACCGCTCCCCGTGCGGGACCGGGACAAGCGCGTGGCTCGCCTGCCTGGCTGCGGACGGGCGCGTGGAGGAGGGCGAGGAATGGGTGCAGGAAAGCATTATCGGCAGCACATTCGCCGCCTCATTTCAATGGGCGGACAAGGAGCGCGGGATCATCGTGCCGACCATTACCGGCACGGCACATGTGACGTCGGAATCCATTCTGCTGCTCGATGCGCGCGATCCTTTCTGCTCGGGAATCCGCTGAATGATGGGCAAGCGCATTGTCATCGTGGGGGGCGGTATTATCGGCATGTGCATCGCGTTCTACGCACTCCGGCGCGGCCATCGCGTTACCCTCCTGGAACGCGGCGGACCCGATCACGACTCCTGTTCGCTGGGCAATGCAGGGATGATTGTCCCAAGCCATTTCACGCCACTCGCCGCCCCGGGAATGGTCGCGCGCGGCTTGAAATGGATGTGGAATCCCGAGTCGCCCTTTTATGTAAAACCGCGGCTGGATCACGATCTCATCTCGTGGGGCCTGCACTTCTGGCGCGCCTCCACCCCTGCCCACGTCCGCGCCGCCGCCCCGTTGATCCGCGATTTATCCTTCGCCAGCCGCGCGTGTTTTGAGGAACTCGCCACGCAACCCGGATTTGATTTCGGCCTGGAAAAGCGCGGGCTCCTCATGCTTTGCAAGACACAGCATGCCCTCGACGAAGAATCTCGGATGGCCGGGAAGGCCCGTGAACTCAACATCCGGGCGGAGGTGCTCGACGCGAAAGCAGTCGCGGCATTGGAGCCGGGAGTGCGCATGGACATCGCCGGGGCGGTTTGGTTTCCACAGGACTGCCATCTCACCCCGCATCGTTTCATGGCGGATCTGCAGCACTCGGTGGAAAAGGCTGGCGGTGAAATCCTCTTCGATTCCGAAGTCACCGGCTGGCGTTTTGAATCGCGCAAGATCGTCGCGGCAGAAATCGGGGGCGGTGAAATCGAGGGAGACGAATTCGTGATTTGTGGCGGTGCATGGTCGGATCGGATTGTGCGCGATCTGCGGCTGTCGCTGCCGATGCAGGCTGGCAAAGGCTACGCGCTCACACTCGCCCAGCCGCGCCAGATTCCGAAGCTCTGCGCTATATTCACCGAAGCCCGCATCGCCGTGACACCAATGGGCGGCGCCCTGCGTTTTGGCGGCACCATGGAAATCGCCGGGCTGAACGAAAGCATCAATCCGCGCAGGATCGCCGGAATCATCAAGTCGGTGCCGCAATATTTTCCGGAGTTCACGCCCGACGATTTTGCAGGCCTCGCCCCGTGGAGCGGCCTGCGCCCTTGTTCGCCGGACGGCATGCCGTATCTCGGGCGGACCCGCGCATACGACAATCTCTGCATGGCGACCGGGCACGCGATGATGGGTCTAAGCTTGGGGCCGATCAGCGGCCAGTTCATTGCGCAAATCATCTCCGGTGAAAAACCCGTTCACGACATCACCCTGCTCGACCCCGACCGGTATGCCTGACCTCCTTGAAATACGGTGTTTCGTGGAATAGAGCCGACTTAACAGTATATTTTTGTTCACTATACTTGCACACCAGTATTTCTTATGAGAGCCTAAAGGAATGTTGTTACAAGATACACTGCGCTCGGTTCTGGCCACGCCCGGCGCCCTGGATGCCGCCGATCACGAGGTAACACGCCACTTTCAGCCGACTTGGAAGGCTGGCACCGCATCCCATGCGCTCGTCCTAACGGGCGTCCGCCGTTGTGGGAAAAGCACCCTGCAAGCCCAGATCCGGCGTCGGATCAAAGGGGCGGCGGTAACGATCAACCTGGAAGACACCCGACTGTATGGCTTGGGGCCCGAAGATTTCGCCACGATAATGGCCATCCTGGATAACGATTTTCCCAAGGCTGCAATCTATCTCGACGAGGTGCAGGAAGTGCCGGAGTGGCAGCGACTGGTGCGGGCACTCCTGGACGCTGGCCGACGCGTTTGCCTAACGGGATCCAATGCCAGTTTGCTGGGCCGTGAGATGGGCTCCAAGCTGACCGGTCGCCACCTTTCCCATGAGGTGTATCCTTTTTCTTTCCACGAGTCCCTGGAGTTCACCGGGAAAAAGGCGGGCGCTTCTTCGCTTGAAGTTTATCTCATGAGGGGAGGCTTTGCAGCCGCGCTGCGCGTTGAACCGGATCAGGGAAGCGTCCTGCTGCGAGAGTTGCTGCGGGATGTGGTGCATCGCGACATCGTTACCCGCCATTCCCTGCGCACCGCCCGGCCTTTGATGACCCTCGCGCTCCATCTGCTGGCGCATCCCGGGCAACCGCTCTCGTTGCAGGCGCTTTCAAAAGGTCTCGGGCTTCCCTCCGTCGCGCAGACCGGGCGCATGGTGGAGTATCTGCAAGATGCGTGGCTCATGCTGTCGCTGCCCCGCTTCAGTGCGTCCTTCAAACAACGCGTGACCAGCCCTCCAAAATACTATGCGGTGGACACGGGCATGGCCGCCGCGAACAGCCCCAACCCGACACCCGATCTCGGTCGCAAGCTGGAAAACGCCGTCCTCATAACGCTGCGGCGCATGGGGGCCGTCCCCACCTTCGCCGCCGCACCCCACGAGTGGGAATGCGACTTCGTTACTGCCGACCTCGCGATCCAGTGCTGTGCGAAACTGACTCCCGAGAATCGCCAGCGCGAACTGCGCGGCCTGCTCAAAGCGGCCACGCTCCCCACGAGCACCAGGAAACGAGGTCGCGAACTACTCATCATCACGCTCGATCAGGAGGATGCCCTGACGGAAGACGGACACGACATCCGCGTGATCCCGGCTTGGAAGTGGCTGGATTGAAAGCGTCGCCCCAATGAGCCTCCACGACGCGACGCCTCAGCAAACAACCACGGAAGTAACCTAGACAAGGCGCCAAATAATTCACCGCTTCCGACATCAGATGACGCCTATTCACGAAAAGGCGCGAAAAACGCATGATCGATGTCGTAGACGGTCCGCGGTGTCATTCCGAGTAGCTTCTCCTTGCACATCTCAACCAACTGCTCCGCGTCAATAAGTTCGATGTGAGGGATAACCCTAACGGCCTCCTCTTTCGCCTGCCGTGTGAATGCGCCTGTGGTT
>JAYUPM010000326.1:0-3541 GCA_043760145.1 Spartobacteria bacterium | reverse complement strand
CGCCAAAATCCTCGTAACTCACCCAGGTCCAGCCGGCATCGGTATAACTCCAGTATCCGTCCGAATACGGGGCCCAATCCGAGTCAACGCCATCGGGGCGCCAGCAGTAGCCATAATCGCCGACCTCGATCCATTGGCCCATCGGCTCGAGGGATTCGTAAAAGTAATCGAAGGATACTTCCGCGCGGGCTGGACGCGGGGCAAGGACGACGATGAATGCGGTGAGGACCAGGAACAGGGTGAGTAGGCGGGGAGTTTTCATGCGATTGCTGGATGAGACTGTTCTAACAGGAAATTCATTCACGCGACTTTCAATTTGGATGCGTGCCTGTTTGCTTAACCAATAGCTTATCATTACCCAATGCACGCTTTGTTCAAACCGCTTTTTTTTCTTTGCCTCATGGGCGCAGCGTCCGCCATCGGGGCCGACAACCCGCTCATCGTCGGCATGGAGTTGGCATATCCCCCATTTGAGATGCGGGACGAAAAAGGCGAGCCGGCCGGGGTCAGCGTCGATCTTGCGCGCGCCCTTGCAGAGAGCCTTGGGCGCCCGATCCGGATCGAGAATCTCCCCTTCGACGGGCTCATCCCTGCGCTCAAGACCGGCCGCATCGACCTGATCATTTCCTCGGTAACGGCGACCCCGGAGCGCGCGCTTTCCATAGATTTTTCTGAGCCTTACCTACGCACGGGGCTCTGTCTATTGGTGGGGATTGGCAGTTCCATCAGGTCGATTGCCGATCTCGATGAGCCCGGCAAAACCGTTGCGGTGAAAAAAGGAACCACGGGGCATCTCTATGCAAACCAGCATCTTAAGAAAGCGCGGATACTGGTTCTCGACAAGGAAGCGGCCTGCGTCCTGGAGGTGAGCCAGGGGAAAGCCGACGCCTTTATTTATGATCAGATGTCCACGTTCAAAAATTGGCAGCGCACCCCGCAAACCACGCGTGCTTTGCTGACACCTTTCCAACAGGAATCGTGGGCGATTGGCGCGCGCAAAGGCAGCCCCGAGCTCATTGGCCAAGTGAATGCCTTCCTGGCCGAGTTCCGTTCCAAGGGCGGGCTGGAACGGTTGGGAGACAAATGGCTTCCGGAAGAAAAAGCCGAGTTCAAAAAGCTCGGGCTGCCCTTCTACTTCTAAGGAGCTCACATCAAAATGGACCTCTTCAATTTGGTGGCGACGCTGATCTTTCTGCTCGCCATTGTGCATACGTTTCTGGCGGCGAAATTCACCCGGCTCGCCCACCAATGGCGCGACGAACACGCGGCGCGCGGGGGGGCCGAAGGGTCGGTGTCGTTTAAAGCGGAAGCCATGCACTTTTTTGGCGAGATCGAGGCGATTTTTGGCATATGGGTCGTGCCGCTGCTCGTGATCATGACGATGTGCAAGGGCTGGCCGGCTGCGGAGAATTACATCAGCCACGGGGTCAGTTTTACCGAGCCCATGTTTGTCGTGGTCATCATGTGCATGGCGGCGACACGGCCCATCCTGAGTTTCGCTGAGCAGGGCTTGCAAAGGATCGCCCAGCTTGGCGGAGGCAAGCCGCATGCCTGGTGGCTTTCGATTCTTACGGTTGGGCCGTTGCTCGGCTCCTTCATCACCGAGCCCGCGGCCATGACCATCTGCGCCCTGCTTCTGGCCCAGCATTTTTACGATCTCAATCCGAGCGTGAAGTTTCGCTACGCAACCCTCGGCCTGCTTTTTGTAAACATCTCAGTCGGCGGCACCCTCACCCATTTTGCCGCGCCCCCGGTGCTCATGGTGGCGGCCAAGTGGCACTGGGATACGCCCTTCATGCTCACCCATTTCGGCTGGAAAGCGATGGTCGGCATCGTGGTCGCCAATCTCATTTATTTCGCAATCTTCCGCCGGGAATTGGCCACCCTGACCGCCGCAAAAGAGCCGCCCCAGGACTCCCAGCCCGTGCCCCGGTGGATCACCATGGTCCACATCGCTTTCCTTGGATGGACGGTGTTTACCGCGCATCATCCCGCGCTTTTTATCGGCGGCTTCCTTTTCTTCCTGGCATTCACCGCAGCCACCGAACATCACCAAACTCCCCTTCGACTCAAGCCCGCGCTGCTGGTTGGCTTCTTTCTTGCCGGCCTTGTCGTCCATGGCGGCTTGCAGGGATGGTGGATCGAGCCACTCCTGGCGCGCTTGGGTGAAACGCCGCTTTTACTGGGTGCGATGGGCCTTACCGCTTTCAATGACAACGCAGCAATCACCTATCTCGCGACGCTCGCGCCGAATTTTACTGACGGCCTCAAATACGCCGTCGTCGCCGGGGCCGTTGCCGGAGGCGGCCTCACCGTGATCGCCAACGCGCCAAACCCGGCGGGGCAATCCATCCTCTCGCGCTATTTCGCAGACGGCGTGGCCCCGATTCGCCTTGCCCTCGGCGCGCTGATTCCGACAGCGATCATGGCCGCGTGCTTTCTCTTCCTATAACGAAGCCATCCCTCCCCGCTCTGCGCTCCCTCCGTTAAAGAGCCTGGCACGAATGGCGCGAAGTTAAGGAAATATCGTCCTCGTCCTCGTCCTCGTCCTCGTCCCTCGTCCTCGATTCCCCGTCCATTGTCGTTTTCGAGGACGAGGACGATAAACCCGCTTAAGTTCGCGCCATTCGAGCCTGGCACTCTATCTTATCATTCCCTTATGAGTAGACCGATCCGCCGCTGCCCATGGCCCATTGGCGAACTTTACTGTGCATATCATGACCGGGAATGGGGCGTGCCCGTCCATGATGACCGGCGTTTATTTGAGATGCTAATCCTGGAAGGGGCCCAGGCCGGCTTGAGCTGGATTACTGTCCTCAAAAAGCGGGAAAATTATCGGGCTGCCTTCGATAATTTCGATCCGAAGCGCGTCGCCCGCTACGATCAGAAGAAGGTCGCTGAGCTGCTCGGCAATCCGGGCATCATCCGGAACCGGCTTAAGGTTGCCGCCGCAATCCAGAACGCTAAGGCCTGTCTGGCGGTGCAAAAGGAATACGGCTCCCTGGATGCGTATCTCTGGCAATTTGTGAACGGACGCCCCAAGCAAAATCGATGGCGCGAAATAAAGGAGGTTCCCGCCCGCACCGCCGAATCCGATGCGATGAGCAAGGACCTCCGGGCACGCGGCTTTAAATTCATCGGCTCAACAATCTGCTACGCCTTTATGCAAGCGGTCGGGATGGTGAACGATCATTTGATATGCTGCGATCGGCATCTCCCAATCCGTAGGTTATAAGCCGTATCGCAGACGCTGAACCATTCCGATTCAGCTTAAGGGAAACTACCAATACCCCCTACGTCTGTAACCAATCTCAATCAGGGCGCCCCCCGATTGCGGGTTCAGCTTGGCTCTCCGTAGGGTCTGGGCCCCAATGGATTCCAGCCCCCCCCGGAGTGACTCTGCTGCCCCGGATCCCCAGCAGAATATGGCGCAATGCACACCTGGCATTGAATGCATTGACTTGGAGGCGCAGATGCTCTCAACCACTCGCGCCCTGAATATCGCGCTCGACGATCTTCAATCGGAAACCAGGGAGCGGCG
>JAYUPM010000325.1:0-3545 GCA_043760145.1 Spartobacteria bacterium | reverse complement strand
ACGGATACGTGGAGCCGGCTTAGGAGCCTGTTGAAAACAGTGGAGGCCCGATCGCCTTCCCTGCTGGCCCGCGCCCTTGAGCCGATCGCGGCAGGGCTCACGATTCTTTTCTATCTCTGGAGCGGGCTCGCCGCGGTGGTATGGGGGTGGAATATCGGGGAGGTTGAACTCCAAAATTGGATCGCGAATCCGGCCCTGCGCGCTGCGTTACAATGGATAGTGGGAGCGCTCGACCTTGTCTGGATCAGCCTTGCCGGCGTTATTCTCTACAGGGATACCGCCGCAACGGAGGGTTTAAACGTCGCCCGCCGCTGGGCGCTGATTGTGTTTTTTGCGGGCTTGGGCATCGCCTGGCTGAGCGCGCGCACCGGGTTTCCACTCGGGCCGATACATTATACGAGCCGGCTTGGCCCTGCATGGGGGCCGGTCCCGCTCGGTGTGCCGATTCTTTGGATCGTCATCATTTTCGGAGCCCGGGCCATGGCGCTTCGGCTCCGGCCGCGACTCAGCCACGGGCAACTTGCGCTCTTCACAGGCGCGCTGTCGGCGGCCACTCTCCTAAATCTTGAGCCGATTGCGTGGAAAACGCGCTCATGGTGGCTCTGGTATCCGGGGAACACGCCAGCCTCATCATGGCCACCTGCCACCAATTACCTCACATGGTTGTTGGGAGCGACGCTCCTGGCCTGGGTGATGCGCTCGCAAATAATCGGCACGGTCGCAAAGGAACGTCCCTCATGGATTGTGTTTGCGGTCTTCAACGCGCTCATTCTCTTCTGCCACGCCTTGCACCTGGGCTAGGAATCCTGCTTAGAACGGGATATCGTCTTCGGCGGCGTCGAGGTCGGGATCTGCGGGGGCGCGCTGCGGAGGGGGCGCGGGTTTGCCAGCGGGCCGGGCGGCACGGGCGGGGCGCGAATCGCTGTAATCATCGTGCTCGCCGCCTTCGGATCCACCGCCACCGCCGCCACCATCACGGGAGCCGAGGAACTGCATATGCTCGCCAATGACCTTCATTTTGGAGCGCTTTTGTCCGGTGGTTTTGTCGTCCCATGAATCGAGTTTTAAGCGGCCTTCAATAAAGACCGGGCGTCCTTTCTTCAGATATTTTCCGGCGAGTTCGGCAGTCTTTCCGAAGAGCTCGACGTCCACGAATGTGACCTCCTCCTGTTTCTCCCCGGCTTCATTGGTCCAGTTCCGATTGACGGCAAGTCCGACTTGGGCAATTGGGGTGCCTTTTGGGGTGTATTTGATCTCGGGATCCCGGGTGAGGTTCCCGATCAGCATTACCTTGTTGAGAGAGGCCATAAGTATTGGGGGATGCGGAGGGCGGTTACTTTACCTTGCGAACCTTGACCGCTTTTTTGGGGTGGAGCTTCTGGAAATGCTGGCGATAGACGTCGTTATCGAGCTTCAGCCTGGAGCGGAGCCGCTCGATGAGCGAGGGTTCGGCGCTGAAGATGAAGTTGACGTAGTAACCGCTTTCGAGTTCCCCGGCAATATAGCTGAATGTGCGGCGATCGAGTCGTTGCACGGTCTCAACTTGCGCCCCGTCCTTGGTGAAGTCTTTCTCGAGGCGCTCGATGATTTCTTTAGTGCCTTCTTCGTTGCCTTTAACATTGAGGACCAGGAGTCCTTCGTATCGATTTTTCATAAGTGGATTTTGGTTGGGTTAATTAAATTTATTCATTGCCTCCGCGATACCGTCCTGCTGCGCACACTCCACCGCCGCGAGGGCGCGGTCGAGACTCTCTTTTAGGGGGGCCGTCTCGGAATCGGCAAATCGCCCCAGAACATGGCCCGTTGCCCCCCCGGGTTCCGCAGCGCCGATTCCCACGCGCAATCGCGGAAACTCCTTCGTCCCCAAGTGATCAATTATCGAGCGCAAACCGTTGTGACCTCCTGCTGAGCCTTCTGTCCGGAGCCGGATTTTTCCCAGGGGCAAAGCCATATCGTCGCAAACCACCAGGATCTCTGGCGGGGAGATTTTATAAAAATCGCCGATGGTCCGGACCACTTCTCCGCTGAGGTTCATAAACGAAAGCGGTTTACAGAGAAACACGCCAGAGGCTTTGGCCACGTCCGCAGTCCATGCCGTTTCTTTTTGAAACCTCACTCCTGCGTTTTGGGTTAAGCGGTCGAGAACCATGAATCCGATGTTGTGTCGTGTGTCGCGATATTCCCGGCCCGGGTTGCCTAATCCCACAATGAGACGGATTTGCACGGGAACGGGAAACGGAAATGACGCTGCCGATTGGCTGGCACAAGCTGAGGTGGAACAGGAGCCTGCAACGGCATTGGCAGCGCCGTTTCGATTTACTTCTTCTCCGGGGAAGCAGCCTCCGGCTTCTTTTCCTTCAGCACTTCGGGCTGGGCAACAACGGCACCGGGAACGGGCTCCACCTCAACCTTCGGAGCCGCAACATGCACAAGGGTCAAATCCGGATTGGCGCGCGAAGTGACGCCGGCGGGCAATTGCAGATCACGCACCTTGACGGCATCCCCAATGTCCAGGGCGCTGACATCGATTGAGATGATTTCCGGCAAATCCTTTGGCAGGCATTCCACTTCGATTGAGTGCAGGTTGAGCTCGAGAATCCCGCCCCGGTTTTTGACCCCGGTGGATTCGCCAACGGCTTCGATGGCCACTTCGGCATGGAGCTTCTTGTTGGCATCGACCGCATGAAAATCGACGTGAAGGATGTCGCGCCGCACAGCGTGATGCTGGACCTCCTGGATAAGGGCGAGGCGATTGGTCACCTTGGCGCCGTCCGCTATTTCCAACTCCACCAGGAGATGCTCCCCGGTCGAGTGGCTGAGCAGCTTGCTGATTTCGCGTGCGGAAACCTGCAGGTTCAGAGGCTCCTGTTTGCTCCCGTAAATCACGGCAGGGACGAACCCTGCGCTTTTAATTTTCTTTACTGCAGTCCGTCCCGCTTCCGCGCGCGTCTGCACCGATAGTTTTAGTTGCTTGGCCATAATTTAGACTTTTTGATTTTCGTTGATTTTGAAGAGCGACGACACCGATTCGTCCTCGTGAATGCGTTTAATCCCTTCCCCGAGTAATTCCGCGATGCACAATTCCGTGATCTGGAATCCTTCCCCTGAACGGACCGGGACACTGTTGGTGGTGATCAGTTCGCCAATCTCCGAGGCTTTCAAGCGCTCGATGGCTATATCCGTGAGCACCGCATGCGAGACCGCCGCGATGACCTTGGCTGCTCCACGTTCCCGCAAAATTTTCGCTGCACTGGTTAACGTGCCCGCCGTCTCGGTCAAATCATCCACCAGGAGCACCAGCTTGCCTTCCACCTCGCCAATCACATTCATCGCTTCCACTTCGGTTGGGCTCTTGCGCCGCTTGGCCACAATCGCCAATCCCGTATGGAGCGCATTGGCGTAAGCCGAAGCCATCTTCAATCCCCCCACATCGGGCGAAACCACAATGAGTTCATCAAAATTCTTTTCCCGCAAATATCGAAGCAACACCGGGGCCGCAAATAGATGATCCACCGGGATATCGAAAAAGCCCGCGACCTGCTGGG
>JAYUPM010000324.1:0-3546 GCA_043760145.1 Spartobacteria bacterium | reverse complement strand
GCCCTGGATCAATCCGGCTGGCACCGGACGATACAGCTCTTCCACATCTTCCGGCTTCGGTTCGCCTTCGTCCCAGACCCGTTCATATTTCTTGAATGCTTCCACCGCCATCGCAGCGTGGGCGGGCGCGACCCGTTTCGCTGTGACCCGGACCGATTTTAAATTGGCTGCGAGCACGTCGAATTTGCGGCGGCCGCCAGCTGTCTGATGCCCGGTAATCGTCGGCAAATAAAGCCGGGGCGCGACCGGCTTGAAACGAAAGGGTCGCGTCCGTTCGCCCTGAAACGCGAGGCCGTCCTCCGAAACAACTTCCGGCAGGATCTCCAATCGATAATCGCGCCCCTGCTCAAAATCGCCGCGCACAGTCAGCGTTGCGTCTCCGTCTTCAAACCGAAGGTTCGGCACGGCAGGCGTGATCCGAAAAAATTTCGTCGCGGTTTCCGGCGTGATATCCGGGGCCAGTGAATGCGAGAAATTGAGCGCAACCGAGCGCCCCGAATGAATGTAACTCGATGGTTCCACGGTCACGTCGAAAGCTTTCACTCTGCCCAGTGGCACGATCAATGGCGCAGCGGTTTGATGTTTGCCAGTGCGCGCTTTTACCCCGGGCCGAATCTCAAGGTGCCAAGCCGCCCCCGGCCCAAGCGGTTCCACGGGTGTAATGAAAATCCGATTTGGCTGCGGCTCTTTTGCTTTCGCGGCGTCCTCCTGCTCCTCCTCGGTCTCAGGCTTCGGAGCTTCATGCGCCAACCGCCACCGCTCGTTCCAATCTTCCTGTTCCGGTTTTAGATTGAAGTAATCGCTCCCCGTGGCGTGGGAGACAGTGGCCGCGATTTTTTTCCCGCCCGCATCCACGAACTGACAGAGCGCTGCGAGCCCTTTGAGCTCCACTGCGAGATTGTAAGCCACGCGGACCCTTGGAGACACCGGGATATTATCCACGTCATAAACGCCACTCTCGACAGCCGTTTGCTGAAAATTTGGGGAGGTTAGAGTCCCTTGAAAATCGCCGCTGAGTGCTTTGCCATCGGCAGCCTTGAGGCCCGGACGTAGCGTCACCCGGAACTGATTTCCAATCGGCCATGCATTCTTCGGGGCAAACACACCGCTGCTTGTGCTCAACCATGTGAATGTCCCTTCCACGTTCGGAGTAATCACGATTGGCGATTGCGCCACGGGCACGCCGATGGCCGCCTTCTCCACCATGGCTTTGGCAAAGCGCAGCTCCAGAGTGGTGCTCGGTGCCAGCACCGGCGTGTCAGTGATCAATTCCGCCGCCGGAGCCGCCGCGCCCGCCACCCCCACCGGAAGCAGCAGCGCGAAGAGAACGGAAATTAACGCAGAGACGCAGAGACGCGGAGAGTGGGACATGGCGGTGGGGATAGGATTTGGATCGTGGGAGCGGCATCCCGCCGCTTTTCGTGGCGACAAGGATGCATCGGCCGCACTGCAATGGCAACGCTCTGACGATTTACGGCGGCCGTGGCAGCGGCGGGGTATCTGTTTAGCGCCTTCCGGGGTTTGTCGTTCCGCATTTATGCGGCAAGGGCGCCTTCCCGCACTTCTTCATTTTTCATTCTGACTTTTTCTTCGCCTCCCAGGACCGGCGGAAGCCGGAACTACAAACCTGCGCCCGGGCTAACCCGCGCTAAACAAGCGTTTATTGGACAAGGCCGGCCAAAGAATGCCCGTCGAAGATAGCTACATCGCCGCAACCGCGCGACGCCATGGCCTTACGATCGTGACTGGAAACGACCGCGATTTCCGACGCCCCGGCCTGAAAGTCTTCAACCCCTTCAAGGAAGTGGACGAGTGAAGAGAATGACGAAACCAAAATGACAGAATGACAAGCAGCGCATTCGGCCTCGACGGAGATACATATCAAAAGAGTCCTCAGGATTCGCCGGATAGGGGAGCGAAGCATCCGGAACGCGGTCGGGGGACGTTGATCATTGTGAGCGACGCCCGTCATGAATCCGGAAAAGACATTCACCCAAGGTAGGAACGCGGCGGTGGCCGTGGCAGCGATGGCATTGGGACTGCCCGGGCTAATCTGCGCAGCGCTCCCTCCGATTACTCAAAAAGCGCCCACGATTGTCCACACACAGCCCGGCGCCCTTGCGGCACTCCATACATTGGGACTCAGTTTGGAGAACGCGGATTTTGTCCGGGCCGTCGCGACGCAGAACCGGGCGTTGATCGACTTGTTTTTGGCGGCGGACATCGATGTGAATCAAACGGATCCAAAGGGAAGGTCCGCTCTTTTTGCGGCAACCGCTTCGCAACAATGGGATCTTGCGCAGAAACTCATTGAGAAGGGAGCGGATTGCCGACAGGCGGACGACGCGGGGCGAACAGCGTTGATGGCGGCGGTGATCCATGGGCAATCGAGCATGGCTGATACTCTTCTGGCCAGAGGAGCCGACCCGTCAGCCCTTGATGAGAACGAACATAGCGCGCTCCACTTTGCCGTAACACTTAAGAACCGGGAATTGGTGGCCCGGTTATCAAAGCTATGTCCGCCCTCCAATAAGCCGTGTTGCGACGGGCACGATCTGATGAGCCACGCTTTCAAATCACGGGACTGGGGTGTCATCGAGCCGATCCTAAGTCAGATCGCGCCGATGCCAGCATGGGGCAGCGAAGCCCGTGGGTTACTGCAGAACGCGTTGCAATCGCGGGACATACCACGGATCCGGCTGTTGCTAAGCAAACACCTGACTCCCCCGGTCCCGGACGGACGCAAGCAACCGCTCATCGCATATGCCTTGGTGACCGGACAGCGCGGCCTTTTTCAGTTACTTCTTGATGCCGGGGCTGATCCGAATTCCATGCTCCAGACACCCGCGGAGGATCTCTTCACCGCGATGATACCATCCAGGATCGTCCGGCAGTATGTTGAAGGAGAACCGGGCATGAACCTGCTCATGCTCGCAGCAGGCCTGGGACGGCCCGCCGATGTGAAGCTGCTGCTCGACAAAGGCGCCAGGCGCGGCCAGGTCACCAAGAGCAAATACAAGCTCGCTGCATTAAATTTCGCTGCATGGGCGCAATGCCCCGAGTCACAACAACTCCTGCTGGGCAAGTGTCCGAGCCCCGACGAATTGCGGATTGAGATTTCCATCGGCGGTCAAAGCGCTTCGCTCTACAAAAAAGGGGTTCCGGTTTTAACTACTCATATCTCCACGGGACGCCCCGGATTTCCCACTCCGGAAGGACGCTTTGTAATTACTGACAAGCATTCCCACCACATCTCGACAATCTACAAAGTAAAGATGCCCTTCTTTATGCGATTGAGCTGCCGGGAATTCGGGATGCACGAAGGTTATGCTGAGGATCCTTTCGCTTCCCATGGCTGTATCCGGGTTCCCGAGGAGAACGCCCGCCGCCTGTTTCAGCAAGCCCCGGTCGGGACGCTGGTCTGTATCTCGCGGTAACGAGCATTTGGGGGACAGACACGAATGGCGCGAAGTTAAGGAAATATCGTCCTCGTCCTCGTCCTCGTCCCTCGTCCTCGATTCCCCGTCCATTGTCGTTTTCGAGGAC
>JAYUPM010000323.1:0-3552 GCA_043760145.1 Spartobacteria bacterium | reverse complement strand
TCTCATCCAACGCGAGGCCGAGTTTTTGGATTGTGCAGACGATGACCTTGTCTGCGTAGTCGTCCGAGAGGAGACGGCGCACGAGAGAGGCGGTATTGGTGTTCTCCTCAACGCAGCCTTCCTGGAATCTGTTAAATTCCTCGCGCGTCTGGCGGTCGAGGTCCTTGCGGTCCACGACAAAGAGGCATTTCTCAATGTCGGGATTGTCTTTGAGCAGGGTCGAGGCCTTGAAGGAGGTGAGCGTCTTACCACTGCCGGTGGTGTGCCAGATAAAGCCATTGCCGGGGTCGTGTTTGTAATCGACGATCTGCTCCATAGCCCGGGGCGGCTGGATGCCGAGGGTCTTTAGCTCGATCTGGACGCACGGCACGCCATTGATGAGAATGAGGACATCGTAGCGGTGGTGGCTGTTGTGCGTGTTGATGCGGAGCTGGTTGACAACCTCAAAGCTGTTTTTGCACCAGTCCTTGATGTTGACCAGGGTGTAGTTCAGCGGCGTGCCGTCATCGCGGGTGAAGCTGTTGCGCTCACGCAAGGCGCGGGCAGCGGCAAAGACATCGGGAGTGATAATTTCCTCAAGCAGGCGCGAGAATTCACCTTCGGTGAGGTGAACGTGGTTGAGATCCTCGAATTTTTCGCGAAAGTTTTGCTCCAGCGCGGCGCGATCGCGGATTTCCGGACGGTGGATGTATTTGAGACCTCTCAACTTTTCGATGAAGCCAGCTTCTATATGTTCTTCCCTGATGACTGAACTCCGGGGTTCAGGGGGCAGGTCATAAGTAAAATTGGAAGAATCCATTGTTAGGAATTTGTGCAAGCTGCCCGCGGAGAAGCTATATGCCGTAGAGGGAACCGCCCCAAGCAGCTTTTTCTCTGCATATAGCCTGTTCCTCAGGAAAAATGGAATGAGCGGCACGAAAGCGACTGGACGCCGCTGCCACGTCGACATTCGTGTCCATTCGTGGTTAGGATTTTCACATGAAGCGGTTCCTTTCATTCCTGGTCTGGCTCGGCGTCGCTTTGCTCGGCGCGCTGGCTTATATCACCATCGCCTTCTGGCACGGTGAATCGCTCAACTCCGGCTATATCCTTGTCGCCGCGGTCTGCACTTACTCCATCGGTTACCGGTTTTATTCCAAGTGGATCGCTGCCACGGTTCTCACCCTGGATGATCGACGCGCCACTCCATGTGAGATCCACGATGACGGCAAGGACTTCGTTAAAACCAATAAGTGGATCGTCTTTGGCCACCACTTCGCCGCTATCTCCGGGCCCGGGCCCTTGGTGGGGCCAGTTCTCGCCGCCCAATTCGGCTATCTCCCCGGGACACTCTGGATCCTAATTGGAGTCGTTCTCGGCGGGGCTGTGCAGGATTTCATCATCCTTGCCTCCTCGATCCGACGTGATGGCCGATCACTTGCCCAGATGCTCCGGGATGAACTAACGCCCGCTGCCGGTGTGGTGGGGGTAATCGCGATCATCTCAATCATGGTCATCCTCCTTGCCGTGCTTGCGCTGGTGGTGGTCAATGCCCTGGCGGAAAGCCCATGGGGCGTCTTTACAGTCGCCGCCACTGTCCCGATCGCGCTCATGATGGGCGGTTATCTGCGCTGGATCCGGATCGGGAAAGTGCTTGAAGGCTCATTCATCGGAGTGGCGCTCCTCCTCCTCGCAGTCTGGGGTGGCCAATACGTGCATTCGTCACCGCAACTGGCGCAACTATTCACGGTCAAAGCCGAGCCCCTGGCATGGACCATCATTGTTTACGCGCTTGCGGCGAGCGTCCTCCCGGTCTGGTTGCTCCTGGCGCCCCGCGATTACCTGAGCACCTTCATGAAGCTCGGGACCATCTTCGCCCTGGCCCTTGGAGTCTTCATTGTCCTCCCGGATCTGAAGATGCCAGCCCTCACCCAGTTCATTGACGGCTCGGGTCCGGTGGTTCCCGGGAAGCTTTTCCCGTTCTGTTTCATCACGATCGCGTGTGGGGCCATCAGCGGTTTCCACACACTGATCGCCAGCGGAGTCACTCCGAAGATCACCACGCGCGAATCACATGCCCGTTCTGTCGGATTCGGAGCGATGTGCCTTGAATCGCTCGTGGCCATCATGGCGATCATTGCCGCATGCACATTGGAACCCGGCGTGTATCTCTCGATGAATATCAAGGTGCCGGGAGCCGATGCCGCAGCGATCGCGGCCAATACAGTGGCGCAAGTCAATGCATACGGGCCGGGTTACCAGGTCACGGTTGGGCAAATGAATGAGCTCGCCGCAGTAGTTCAGGAACAGACCCTCTTCGGGCGGACCGGCGGTGCTGCGACATTGGCTGTGGGCATGGCGCACATCTTTGCCGGTGTCTTTGGCAAATCGCTTCTCGGGATCTGGTATCATTTCGCGCTGATGTTTGAAGCGTTGTTCATCCTCACAACGCTCGATGCCGGGACCCGGGTTGGACGCTATCTGTTACAGGACGCGCTGGGTCATCTCTGGAAACCGCTGGGCGAAACCAAGAATATCTTCGCCAATCTATTGGCGAGTGCCTTGGTCGTTGCCGCGTGGGGATATTTCCTTCTGAAAGCCGTCTGGGATCCCGATGGCGGGATCAAAGCACTCTGGCCCATCTTCGGGATCGCCAACCAACTCCTCTCGGCCGTGGCCCTCTGTCTCGCCACGACGATCCTCCTCAAGATCCAACTCAAACGCACGCCGAGGCGCCATCCGGGAATCGCGCTGGTCACGTTTCTCCCGTTGGTTTGGTTGATCTCAGTAACAGGCACTGCGGCAGTCCAGAAGATCGGGGACAGCAATCCGAAGATTGGTTTTCTGGCGGCAGCTGAAGTGGCAGACAAAAAGATTCCGGCGATGGAGGAGAGCGTCGCGAAGCTTCAAGTCGGCGGCGACGCACAGGCATTGGAGACCGCGAAACGCACACTGAAATCAACAAAGGCCCATCGATTCAATATGAGACTCGACGCTGCAATTGCCGGCATTTTCCTTGCGCTGGTCGCGACGATCCTGGTCATCAGTGCGCATCAATGGTTTATGCTGCTCACCGGCCGCAAACCGCCCCAGTTGCGCGAAACCGAGCCTGTCTTATTGGAAGGCAACATCGACCGGGAACCCTCTCCCATTGGGGCTTTAGGCGCGGTCGCAATCGGCATCACATTACTCAAGGAAGTCTCCGGCGCGGCCGCAATCGAGCGCGAGCAAACCATTGCCGAAGCGTGCGACTGCGTGAAGGCCGCCACCCCGCGCGGCCGCCAGAACGTTTACCTAACTACAACCGAGCGCAAATTCACCGGCATCAATAAGTGCTGCTGACAGTTGGCGCGGATGAGTAAGTGCAGAGTGCAAAGTACGGCGCAATTCGAACAGTTCCCGAGGGCAGTCATCGGCATGTGACATCATTATTTGGGAAATTTTCAGATTGGGCGTCGGCGAGACCTTCCGGGATTTAGCCCGAATATTTCACACATAAAGCTGGCAGAGCGTCGAAAATTCACGTAACATCTTGGTGTGGAACATCTTATAAATCATGAGGACAATGCGGGA
>JAYUPM010000322.1:0-3558 GCA_043760145.1 Spartobacteria bacterium | reverse complement strand
TGGTGTTGATTTCAAGCACAAATGGCTCATTCGCATCAGAAAGAAGGATATCAACCCGGGAATAGACGCGCAGTTCGAGTGCCCGGTGCGCGGCGATGGCAGTGGCCTGGATCCGCGCTGTCGCCTCGGCACTCAGTTGCGCCGGACAGATATGATCCGCTCCCGCGGCATTCGGATTGAGGAACGGATACTTGTTCTCGAAATTGTAGAAGTCATTGCGGGGAATGATCTCGATCACGGGCAATGCCTCGTCCCCGACAATTCCAACAGTCAGTTCGCGCCCCTGGATGAATTTCTCCACCAGCAACTCGCGGCTGTGTTGTTGCGCCTTCTCAAGGGTCCCGGCCACCTGCTCCTCCTTGTGGACAATATAGACTCCAACACTGGAACCTTCTTTTGGGGCCTTGATTACAAACGGCAAGGCAAGGGTCGGCTGGGCGCCATCACGAAGGATTTCAAATGGCGCGGTCGGCACCCCGCGCTCGAGCAGGCGCTGTTTTGTTTTGATCTTGTCGATCGCCAGTTCGCTGCCCGCAATCCCTTCACCAGTGTAACGAACCCCGCGGGCCTCAAGGATCCGCTGGACCTGTCCGTCTTCACCGAAGGTCCCATGGATCATATTGAATGCGATATCGACCTTCGCCGGGATCACAAACTCCGGGCCGTCCACTTCCACGGGAATCACGTCCGCCCCAAGTTGCTTGAGCGCCTGCACAACACCTTCCCCGGATTTCATTGACACTGCGCGTTCCGCGCCCGGCCCGCCCATGAGCACCGCAATAATTTTGTGACGAAGCTCAATCATGGAAACTTGCCTCCTGTCCGACAATTTGGACTTCAGTTTCAAGGACGATCCCGCGCTCCCGCAACGCCGCCGCCTTTACAGCTTCAATCAGCGCAACCACCTCATGCGCCATCGCCTTGCCTTCATTCACGATAAAATTGCCATGCACCTCCGAGACCCGCGCAGCCCCGACTCGCGTTCCTTTGAGCCCAAGTTCATCCACCAATTTACCCGCAGGCACGGTCGCCGGATTCTTGAAGATGCAACCGGCACTGGATTCCCGGGGCTGTGAAGCACGCCGTTTTTGTTGGGAGGCTTGCAGCAAACACTCAATCTCCTCAGCCTTGCCCGGAGCGCCCTTGAACGTCGCGGAGACCGCGTAATTACTGACCAGCGCATCGACATGCCGGTAATGCACACTCAGTTCGCCAGGTGTCCTGGTATGAAATTCACCGGCGGCATCAACATACCGGATGCTCACAACCTGGTCGAAAGTCTCAGAACCCATCGCCCCGGCATTCATGCGAAGCGCGCCCCCCAGATTCCCGGGGATCCCTTCCATCCATTCGAACCCCGCGATCTGGGCATCGCGTGCGGCGTAAGCGATCTCTTTTAGCTTGAGCCCAACCCCCGCTGTGATCTGGCCCTCCCGCACTTCGATTTTATGAAACTCGCCCCGGACAAGATGCACAACCACGCCCGCGATGCCGCCATCAAGCACCAGTAAATTTGAACCGCGCCCAATGACGAAGATGGGGATCGAGTGCCCGGTGCAAAAACGAACCAGTCGGGCAAAGGCTTCCTCTGTCTCGGGTTCGGCCCAGAACTGGGCGGGACCACCGACACGCATTGTGGTGTGTTTGGCCAGCGGTTCGTAGAGCCGGATCACGCCAGCACCCATCGCGCCCCGGAGTTCCTCAAGCATCGCAACATCCCTTGCCAAAAGGGTCGCGCATTCATGGATGTTCCCGGCGCCCAGCGTTATAACACAGTCGCCCGGTTCCAGCATTTGGCCAATCTCGATCGCGAGTTTTTTTCTGTCTGGCTGATAAATCACATGTTCATGGCCTTCCCCGAGAATGGCATCGACCAGCAGCTGCCCGCTCACACCGGGAATGGGAAGTTCGCTTGCAGCGTAAACGTCAGTAATCACCACGATCGAGGCGTCTGAAAATGCGCGGCCGAATTCGTCCTTGAGCAAAAGGGTCCGCGTGTATCGATGCGGCTGGAATAGGACAAGAACCCGTTTGCGTCCTGTCAATCGGGCGGTCGCCAGAGTGGCTTTGATTTCCGTGGGATGATGCCCGTAATCGTCCACCAGCATATACTGATCACTTCGGTATTTAATCTCAAACCGCCTCCGGGCCCCGCGGAAACTCTCGAGTGCCTCGACGATTTTTGAAAACGGCACACCCAATTCTGTTGCAAGGGCGATCGCCCCAACCGCGTTGCTCACGTTATGCCGGCCCGGCACGTTCAGTGTCACCGCTCCCAACGGTTCGCCCCCGCGCAGCACGCGGAAATGGGACTGAAAATCCTTCGCATGCATATCGTCGAACCGATAAAATGCCGCATGCGATTCGCCATACGATATTGCGCCCGGATGCGCCGCGCAGAGGCGGGTGGCATGAGGATCGTCAGCGCAATAGAAAACATGGCCGCGAGTCTGTGAGAGGAGCTGGTTGAATACTTTCTCAATGGCCGCCAGATCCTCGTAATAATCAAGGTGCTCCTCCTCGATATTAAGGATGATCGCATGCTCAGGATGATAGAAGGCAAGGGTTCCATCACTCTCATCTCCTTCTGCCACGAAATATTCCCCTTCCTTGTCCCAATGCGCATTGGTTCCAAGGATCGGGATCTCCGCCCCCACATAATGGGAGGGATTGACTCCCCCAATCCGCAGCAGGTGCGCCGCCATTGAGGCCGTCGTTGTTTTGCCGTGCATCCCCGCCACGATGATCCCCTTCTTGCAATCCATGAGCGCTGCCAGCGCATCCGCGCGCCGCACCAATTCACGCCCCGATTTTATCGCTTCATCATAATCGGGATGGCCGGGGCGAATCGCGGACGAATAAATCACGAGTTCGGCCTGGAGCACGGCCGCAGGCTGGACAGGTGTATGAAAGGTCAATCCCAATCCCTTGAGCCGCTCAATCTCCAGGGTCGATACCTTGTCTGAGCCGCTGACATTGTGGCCAAGCGCGATCAATAAACCGGCTATCCCACTCATCCCGGAACCGGCAACCCCGATCAGGTGAATATGCATCGGCCCGCGCATGAGCCTGGCCGTCATATCGGCGCGCAACTCCCGCGGTTCCAAATGTGAATTGGTTTGGGCTTTAAGCACAGGATTTCAACATCGTTTCGACCACGCGCTCCGCTGCCCCCTTCAGAGCCAGCGCTTCGCATTGCAATGACATGTCCGACAAACGCGCCGGTTCCTGGATAAATCGAAGGATCTCACGCGCCAGTAATTCCCCTGTAATATCAGCTTCGTTCAAAAGTATTCCTGCGCCCGCCTTATCAAAGATTCTCGCGTTTAAAGTTTGATGATCCTCGGCCGCAAACGGATACGGGATCAGCACAGAGGGCAATGCAAAATGCGCAAGCTCACTCAGGCTGGCCGCCCCGGAACGCGCGATGCAAAAATCCGCCGCACTGTATGCCTCCCGCATCTGATGACTAAAGGGCGCAACGAATGCCGGGACCCCGGCCCCTTGATATGCTGCACGTGTGGAATCCTCGCCCTGGTTTCCAGTAAGATGAATCAC
>JAYUPM010000321.1:0-3570 GCA_043760145.1 Spartobacteria bacterium | reverse complement strand
TTTATGCGGCAAGGGCACCCGCAAACACTTCTTCATTTTTCATTCTGACTATTGACTTCGCCTCCCCGGACCGGCTGAAGCCGGAACTACAAACCCGGAAAGGCGCTAAACAAATATCCGTTCTTGTGGGATATTTTTAACTTTGCTGTTTACAAGGCTGGGTGACTCGTCTTTGGTCTCCACCCCGCAAGCGCAAATTAGAGATACGCCGTTGGTCCTTGGGTGGTGAGATAACTTTTCTCATTGCCGTCCGCGCCAAGGGAAACCCGGCGAAAAAGAAAGTAAAAGTTATTATATGGCAATCCGTTTAGGCCGTTTCGAAATGCCCAAGACCCTCGTAAAAGAGGAATCCTCCGCAACAGGCACGTATGCAAAATTCGTCGCTGAACCGTTTGAGGCCGGTTATGGGCACACAGTGGGCAACTCCCTTCGCAGGGTTCTTTTGAGTTCGCTCGAAGGCGCGGCGATCACTGCGGTGAAAATCACAGGGGCCGACCATGAATTCCAAACCCTTCCGCACATCGTGGAAGATGTGACCGACATCGTGCTCAACCTCAAGAAGGTGAAGTTCAAGGCCAATGATCACGAGATCCGCAACCTGAGCATATCGACCAACAAGGAAGGGGCGATTACAGCCGGCGACATCCAGGATTCCGCCCAGTGCGAAGTGCTCAACAAAGAGCAGTTGATTTGCACCGTGGATAAGAAGCACAAGTTTGAGGCTGAGCTTGAGGTCAAAGTCGGGCGCGGGTTCGCCACCGGCGACGAGAACAAGCATCCCAACCAAGCGATTGGGATCATTGCGATCGACTCAATTTTTTCGCCTGTGACCCGGGTAAAATATGCGGTTGGCAATACGCGTGTCGGTCAGCGCACTGATTACGACAAGCTGGAGATCGAGATCTGGACCGATGGGCGGATCACGCCGGAAGAAGCCCTGGTGCAATCTTCCTCGATCTTGAAGAAGCATTTCGAACCGTTCTATGGGTATGATGAAAACGCGGTTGCCTTCGACGAGACCCCGCAGTTGCAGAACCAGGAGAACCAGAAGCTCAAGAAGCTTTTGGCGATGTCGGTGAACGAGATCGAGCTCTCGGTCCGGGCAGCCAACTGCCTCAACAACGCCAACATTACTTCAGTGGGCCAGCTCGCCCAGAAGTCCGAAGGCGAGATGCTCAAGTATCGCAACTTCGGCAAGAAATCACTCAACGAGATCAAGGAAAAACTGACCCAGCTCGGGCTCTCGCTCGGGATGAAGTTCGAGATCGGCCTTGTCGATCCGCTGGCAGCAGCCGCTGCCATCAGTCACGATGCCGCAGCTTAACTCCTGATTTACCCAGACTACCCACATGCGACACCAACGTAAAACGGTTAAACTCCAGCGCAGCCAGTCGCACCGCGACGCGATGCTTGCCAATCAGGTTGTCAGCCTCATTGAGCACAACCGGATCAAGACCACGCTTGCAAAAGCAAAGGCCGTTCGGCCCCTTGCTGAGAAGATGATTACTCTCGGCAAGAAAAAAACCCTCCATGCCCGGCGCACTGCGCTCTCCACCCTTCGCCATAATGAAGATGCCGTGAAGCGGCTCTTCGAGGAAATCGCGCCCCGCTCGGCCACGCGCCAGGGTGGTTACACCCGCATCCTCAAGCTCGGGATGCGCAAGAGCGATGCCGCCCCGATGGCCTTCATCGAGTGGGTGGACGGTCCGACTACAGAAACCGAAGAGGTGGTGGCTGTCCCCGCAAAAAAGGCGGCAAAGAAAGCCGCTCCCGCCAAAGCCGAAACGGCCGAGAAACCGGCTGAGGAATAAGCCAGCGGCTTGCAGATTAAATTAAAAAAGGCGGGACTCGCGAGGGTCCCGTCTTTTTTCTTTAATCATCACGCGCTCCCATGAACTCCGGTTTTCTCGACAAACTAATCGAACGCATCGGCCGGGTCCGCCCGGAGGACGTGCAGAACTATCTGCACCGGCTCTCGGACGAAAAAGGGTTTTTCGAAACGATCTTCAATGCGATCCATGAAGGGGTCATTG
The DNA here is from genome assembly GCA_043760145.1 of Spartobacteria bacterium. GTDB lineage: Bacteria > Verrucomicrobiota > Verrucomicrobiia > Chthoniobacterales > Chthoniobacteraceae > CAIURC01. Next base: position 1,537 of record JAYUPM010000321.1, on the reverse strand, counting down.
TTACTGATCAGAACGGGCGAGTGAACTATCTCAACCGGGTCGCCTGTGAACTCTTCGGCCTGCAACGCGAACAGTGCATGGGAAACAACCTGGGCGAACGGCTCCGCGGCCTGGAATGGGACAAGCTCATCGGCGCCGATAAATTGGTGAGTCGCGAGATGGAGGTTTTTTATCCGCAACATCGCTTCCTTAATTTCTACGTGGTCCCGCTCCATCTCGAAACACCGACCGGCAAACGCAGCGATGCGCTCGAGCAGGAAATGGTCGGGTATGCGGTGATCCTGCGCGATGTGACCGAGACCCGGCGCTCCACGGAGGAAACAATCCAGTCGGAACGTCTCTCAGCACTCACCCTGCTGGCGGCGGGAGTGGCCCACGAAATCGGGAACCCGCTCAATTCCCTGCATATTCATCTCCAGCTTATGGAGCGCAAATTACGCAAGGTGCCGGAACCGATGCGCAATGAGCTGGAGAAGTCACTTGAGGTGGCGCGGGAGGAGATCCAGCGACTTGACTCAACGGTGCAACAATTCCTTGGGGCAATACGTCCGGCCAAGCTCCAGCCGAGCCTTGAAAATATCAACGCGCTGGTCCAGGAATCCGTGGCATTCCTGCAGCCGGAAATTGAGGACCGCGATATCCTTGTGGAGCAGGAACTCCGATCAGAGCTGCCGCTGTTGGAAGTGGATCGCAACCAGCTCAAGCAAGCGTTCTATAACATCATCAAGAATGCGTTTCAGGCGATGAAGACGAGCGGGATGCTGCGCATTCGCACCGACTTGAGTGACAATTTTCTTTCCATCTCATTTGCGGATACCGGGGGCGGGATCTCCCAGGAAAACATGAGCAAGATCTTCGAGCCTTACTTCACCACCAAGGCAAGCGGGACCGGGCTTGGATTGTTGATCGTGCGCCGGATCGTGCGCGAGCACGGGGGCGAGATCGATCTTGTCACCGATGAAGGCAAAGGCCTGACCTTGACGATCCGGTTGCCCGTGCATCAGCACCGGGCCCGGATGCTGCATGAAGGAAGCAGCAATCCGGCGTGCTAGGACCGATCGGTCGGATCCGACCGATCGGTCCGATGTTTATTCGACATCCAGGATGAAATCGAAAAGCTCGCCATTGCTTCTTAAGGCACCGGTGGAGACGCGGGAACCACTGCTTTTACTGGGGCACCTGATTCGCCTTTGAAGTATTTGAGGAAACTGCTCTCGGTGGTCAGGATCACGGTGGTGTCCTTGGTGAAAACTGTCCGGTAAGTTTCAAGGGCGCGCGTGAACGTATAAAACTCACGGGCCTCCGGGCTTTGATTGTATGCCCTCGCATAGATGGCGGACGCTTCGGCATCCGCCTTCCCCTGGATGACTTGCACTTTGCGGTATGCCTCCGAATCGATCTGTTTTAGATCCCGCTCCTTGCTTCCTATTATCTTCGCCGCTTCCCCCATTCCCTCACTGCGAAACCGGTCCGCAATTTGACGGCGCTCACTCATCATCCGGTCGAATATTTTAGCACTAACAGCAGGGTTGTAATT
>JAYUPM010000320.1:0-3576 GCA_043760145.1 Spartobacteria bacterium | reverse complement strand
GCGGGATTTTCGCGATCGATTCGACGACCGGCGCAATCACAGTGGTTGCCGGAGAGCTTCTTGATTTTGAAGCCAATGATGGGGTGTATAATCTGATTGTCCGGGCGACGGCGGAGACAGGCCCAGCTTTGGAGCGCGAATTCGCGATCAGCATCGTCAACCTGGCTGATCAACCCGCCGACACGCCAACCATTGACCCGGTGTTCGTGGAAGACACGGGGATCGCCGACAATATCACTTCCAATGCGGTCCCCACCATCAGCGGCAATAGCACTGAAATCGGCGGACAGATCTTCATCTACGATACCTTTGCGGGCAATACCACGCTTGTAGGGACGACGACCGTCCTTTTTGGCGGGTCATGGAATCTTACCCTGGGCAGGCTTGACGAGGGCGTCCATGTGCTCACGGCAGCTGTGCAGGATTTGGTCGGCAACCCGAGCGAACTCTCCGCTCCGCTCACTATCGAGATCGATACGATCACCCCCTTTGCTCCGAATAACATGGCGCTGACGGCAGCCACCGATACAGGACTTTCCACCAGCGACGGGATTACAAATAACACGACGCCGACAATCAGCGGGCAAGCGGTGGGGGAAGAGGGGAGCGTGGTGCATCTCTATAAATTGGTTGGCGCGACGCTGACCGAAATCGGGACCGGTGTGGTTGATGTGGCTGGCAACTGGACTGCGCCGATCACTTCCGCCCAAGTCTCGGGACTCTACGACATCAGGGCCAGCATTGAAGATGGAGCAGGCCACGTCGGCCCGCTCTCCACCAGTTACGGGCTCACCATCGACACTGTTGCGCCAGCGGGCGCTCCAATCCTCACTCTCTCTCCCGCAAGTAACAGCGGCAGCCAGGCGGATACAACCACCAGCGATACAACACCGACGCTGCGCGGCACGACCGAGCCCTTTTCCAAGGTGCATATTTTTGATGGAGTCAGCGTGGAGATCGGGACCGCGAATGTGGACGGAAAGGGAGAGTGGAGTTTCACCATCGGTTCCGCGTTAAGCGTGGGCAATCATAACTTTACCGCGCTGACCGAAGATGTGGCGGGCAACCTAGGGCCTGTATCCGGGGCATTGACATTGACCATCAACTCCAACGTCACGCCTGCCACGCCGACTCTGGATCCCGCCAGTGAAAGCGGGGTTCTCACCGACGGCATTACCAGCGACAGCACTCCGACTATCAACGTAACGGGCGCAGGCACCCTCCATCTTTTCCAGAACGCCGTGGAGGTCGCTCTCACCGGCAGCACATACACGCCGGGGGTGGCGCTCGCTGATGGCGAGTATGTTTTTACTCTGAGTATTGATGGCACAACCGATGCCTCTTCGGCGTTGATCGTCCGTGTCGATACCCTGGCCCCGACCGCTGTTGGTTTGATTAATCCGAAGACAGTCGATGAAAACACCGCCGGACCAGTTGTCGTCGGCACTTTGACCGCCACCGATGCGCACACCGTTACATTCACCGTCGGCGGCGTGGATGCGGCATTCTTTACTCTTGGGAGCGACGGCAGGACTTTGAGTTACACTGGCGCGGCGGTAAATTTCGAAGCCCCCCGGACCAGTTTTAGTCTCGCAATTACCGCGACCGACATTGCTAACAACGTCGCCAGCAATCAGCCGCTGACAGTGAATGTCCGGGATAGCCTTGAGACGTTAACTGCGAGTCAGACCGTCTTCTCGATTGCCGAAATTAACCTCGCCACGCCAATTGCCACGCTGGCTGCCGATGGTTCTGCTGTTCTGAGTTTGGTTGGCGATACCGCCTCTTACTTCTCACTGGTCGGCTCAACTCTTTCGGTTAACGCGAATCTGAATTTCGAGGATGGCTTTCTGTTAGATGCCGATAACGATCTTTCCAACGGAAAACAACTCGTCGCCACGATTGAAGCCAGCAACGGCATCGACGCGGCCATCCAGCGCGAAGTGATCCTCACGATAGTAGACGTGCAGGAGGTCAGGACGGTTTCCGCAGGCGACAGCATCCTGGTCGGCGGCACCGGCAGCGACCGACTCACCGGAGCCAATGGTAGCGAACTTCTGTTTGGCGGTGGCGGTGACGATGTTCTGATCGGTGTCACTGGAGGCGATCTGCTCGATGGTGGCCCGGGCAGTGATACAGCCTCTTATGTAACTTCTGCAGCTGTTACGGTAAACCTGGCATCAGGCGAGACGGCCTTGAATCAAGCCGCCAACGACGGACTGGTGAGCATCGAGAACCTAATCGGCGGCACCGCAGCCGATACTTTGACAGGCGACAGCGGTGATAATGTGATCGAAGGCGGCCCCGCAAATGATATCTTGAATGGGGCCAATCATGGGGCATACGGCGATACGGTTTCCTATGCCGGAGCCACTCTCGGAGTCACAGTCAACCTCGCGGTTACGACCCCGCAGAACACTGTCAACGCAGGAACTGATACAATCGCTAATTTCGAAAATATTCAGGGCTCACCTTTGGCTGATACATTAACAGGCAACAATTTTGACAATGTGCTGATAGGCGGGGCCGGAGCCGATAGCCTGAGTGGCGGACTGGGTAGTGATACGGCCTCGTATTTTAATGCGCCGGCAGCAGTGATCGCTCGATTGATTGGTGGCGCCACCTCAGGCGATGCATCCGGTGACACATATACGAGTGTTGAGAATCTAATCGGTTCAATTTATGGCGATACTTTGGTGGGTGATGCCGTCGCCAATATCATCGCAGGTGCTGGGGGCCGCGATATCCTGACCGGTGGGGCGGGCGCTGACACTTTCAAGTATACGCTCAATCCCGGGGCGCTTCTTTCCGAGGCGCATGCCGATACGATCACCGACTTCACGATTGCCGAGGACAAGATTGATCTTTCAGACCTTGATCTCAGCAAATCTGGATCGTTGGCGTTCCAGGATCTTATCAACGATGGCGCCCTGGCTCTGACGGGTAACCAGATCTTCGCCGACCTCACTGGTGGAGGAGATGATCTCGTGCTGCTTTACACTCTCAATGTCCAGGCCGACACGCTGACCGCGCCAGATTTCATTCTCTAGCTTCTTGGAGCGAAAGGCGCAGTCCTTGGCGGTGTTTCTCGCCTCCGCGCCGATTTCGCTTTAACTGGCGGTCAACAAAACTTGTGAACCGCGAATGGACGCGAATGGACGCTAATGGGGAGGGAGCCCGAAGTCCGTCCTGTCTTTTTCTTATTCGCGTCCATTCGCGTTAATTCGCGGTTTTATTTCCCTCCCATCCCACAGGGTAGAAAAAATGGGGCAGGAGTCTTGATTCTATAAGGGTTTGCGGGTGGTTTTTACAAGAGGTCGATTGCGAGTTTTTGTCGGCGACCCCGGGAAGTGACACCTCACATTTTTCCACAGATTACGCAGATCACCGCAGATTACCGCAGATGAAGATCGGGCAAGGCTGGCGTTCAAAACACTCGAATCCTGATGACGTCCGCCTTCGGAGCTTGGTATCTGAGGTCATCTGCGAGGATCTGCGCAATCTGCGGACCCAGTGAGAGGCTTTCATCAGGGGTTCAATGATGGATTTTTTGGGAACGCAGGCAGGAAAATTATT
>JAYUPM010000319.1:0-3585 GCA_043760145.1 Spartobacteria bacterium | reverse complement strand
ACAGGACCGGGTGAAGATCAGCGATCTGCTGGGGATATTGCTTCCGCAGATCCGGTAACAGGGAAAAGCGGAAAGCGGAAAGCGAAAGGGGCGGCGGAGAAAAGCGGAAGAGATCGGACCGATTTCAGTTCTCCGTTTCGCTTTCCGCTTTCCGCTTTCCACTTTTTGCTTCTCCGACCTCCGATCCTCCTCCCCCCTCCGTCCAGATGACGCGGACCTCTTCATGGGTGAGCAATTGGGCCCCTTTGATCAACCGGCAGAACTCCTTTTTGCTCGCACAATGATGCGTCCCCTCGCCGGTGAGCAGATTGGTCACCACTTTGTAGCCAACCTCAAGACGCTCCAGGCGGACTATCCGCAGATATTGCGCCTCTTGTTTCCATACCTGATTTTGGGCCAGCTTCATTCGCGCGATTGCATCCGTGAATCCGAGCCAAGGCGAGCCCAGAAAGTGATCTCAGTTGCGTCTTTGGTCTTTGGCATTTTTTCCCGGTCTTAATCGATGCTTGAAGAAAGAATAGGCCAAGCGAACATTATCGGGACCCGTATGTCCACCCCCGCCACCAGGGAGCCATCGCCAGCTTCCGCGACCCCCGCCATTTCACACCATGCGCTTGAAGTGCGCTCCCGACTTGCCCTGGAAGCAGCTGGGGTGGGCACATGGAGCTGGGACGCGGGCTCCCCCGTGGTGAATCTGGACTCATGGGCGCAGAAACTTTTCGGGTTGCACAGCGAAGAAACGGTGATCGCCGGGACGGAGATCGAGCACTGCATTCATCCGGAAGATCGCCAGCGGGTCCGGGCCGAACTCGATCACACCGCCCGTGATGGCACGGATCTCAATTGCGAGTTCCGCGTTGTTTGGAGTGCGGATCAATCCATTCATTTTGTGCGGGCCCGGGGAAAAGTATTCCATAACGACAAGTGCCAATGCGCGGGGATGACGGGCGCGCTTTGGGACACCACCGAACGGGCGGAGATCCAGGAGGAACTCGCCCATGAACGCTTCCTCCTGCGCACTTTGATGGAGCACATGCCCGACAAAATTTATTTCAAGGACCGGGCAAGCCACTTCACGCGTGTCAGCAATGCCCTCGTAAAATGGCACGGCGCGGTGGATGCCGCCTCAGTTCTTGGAAAGACCGATGCGGATTTCTTCAGCGCCGAACATGCCAAACAAGCCTTTATCGATGAGCAGGAAATCATCCGGACCGGACGGCCCCTGGTGAATCTTGAAGAAAAAGAAACATGGCCCAACGGGTTGGAGACATGGGTATCCACCACCAAACTCCCCCTTTGTGATGACAATGGAAAGGTGATCGGAACCTTTGGCATTTCGCGCGACATCACCGACCGGCGCCGGGCCGAAACACAACTCGCTAAATCCGTGGATGAACTGCGCACCCGGCACGCGGAACTTGAGGAAGATCTCGCCATGGCACGCGAACTTCAGAGCGCACTTTTGCCAAAAGATTACCCGTTCTTTCCACCACACGCCAAGCCCAACGACCCCATCCTCCGCTTCTCTCATTTCTTTAATCCCTCGAAGGAAGTCAGTGGCGATTTCTTCGATATTCTTGAACTCTCCGATTCAACCGCCGGGATTTTTATTTGCGATGTGATGGGGCACGGAATGCGGGCCGCGTTGGTGGCGGCAATCGTGCGAGCCCTGGTGGGGGAACTCCGCGACATCGCAAAGGTGCCCGGGGAATTCCTCAACCGGCTCAATCGCAAGCTCTTCAGCATTTTAAAAGAAACTGGGATCACAGTTTTCGCCTCGGCAGCTTATGTCGTGGTGGATTTGGCAAAAGGCGAAGTGCGTTACTCCAATGCGGGTCATCCCGATCCACTCTGGATTCACCACGAGAGCGGAGTGGCGGCCGCCCTGCCTTTAAACCACTGCAAGCGCGGCCCGGTCCTCGGCCTTTTCGAAGAAGCTCAATACGGGACTTCGCGCAACGCGCTTTCGGACGGCGACATGGTGTTGCTATTCACAGACGGGCTCTTTGAAGTGGAATCGGCCAATGGCGAACTCTACGACCAGGACCGCCTCTTTGGCGCTGTCCAACGGCGCGCATCGCTTTCTGCAACTGACCTCTGCCGTGAAGTCCTCGACGAGGTCCAGCAGTTCTCGGCCGACAAACATTTCAGTGACGATGTCTGTCTCGTGGCGATCGAGGTTGACCGGGCCCCGTGAGCGGAGGTCAGAGGTCAGAGGTCGGACCGATCGGTCCGATCCGACTGATCAGTCCGATCCGGCGCTCGACCTCCGACTTCCGACCTCCGACTTCCGCCCTCAGCCATGCGCATCATCGGATAAAGGCAGACCGCCGCTAGTATTACGGCGACGCCGATATAAAAGAGCACACCCAGCTCGCGCTGTTCATTCAAGAGGAGGATCGCCAAGAGGATCGCATAGACAGGCTCAAGGTTGAGTGCCAACTGCGTTGCAAACGCGCTCATGTGTCGAAGAGCCACCAGTGAAAGCACGAACGGCAGCAGTGTGCAGAAAATGACCAGTATTAAAAGAAACGTGCCGTCCTTCAGACTCGGCAAGACAAACAGGTTCCCTGCAAACGAGGGAAACAGCCACGGCATTAGCGGGGCGAGTAATGTTAATGAAAGGGTTCCGGCGCCGAACTCAATCGCCGTCACGGCGAGCGGATCCCCATGAGAAACCAGGCGCTTGTTAAAGGACCCAAAGAGCGCCACGAAGAGAGCCGACACAGCGCCCACCGCAATCCCGAGCCGCATCTGATGGGGCACGCCTCCGACAACGAGTGCCACTCCCGGCAGCACGAGGATGCCCAGGCCCAGCTCGCGGAAAGATAATGGACGGCCAGCGATCTTCGGCTCGATCAACGCGGTGAATATCGTGCCCAGGGCAAGACAGGTGGCGGCCACTGAGGCATTGGCCAGTTTGATGGCGCCATAAAAAGTCAGCCAATGGAGCGCCAGCAAAATGCCGACCCCGGCATAAGCCCAGATCAGCTTTCGCGACATGGTCCGCATCCCGATCCAGACGCGCGGCACGAAGATCAAAACCACGACAACGATCAACATCCGCCACCACACGAGTGGGAGGGCGGCCAGGCTGATCAGCTTTCCAAAAATCGCTGTGAACCCCCAAAGGATCACACAGAAATGAATCTGCAACTGTGCCTTGGCGGTCGTAGAAAGCGGCATCGCTAGGAAATGACGAAATCAGAATGACGAATGACGAGCGGGGAGCCACTATGTGGCATTTTTACGAAGGTAAGCCCTGCAGAGAAACTTTACCCGATAATAGAAGGTCGTATAACCGACGACAGCGTAGTTTTGTTCGATCCGTTCACGAAAAAGTCCGAGCACAAGGTTGTCAAAAGCTGCTTCGGCTTCCTTTGCAGCAGTCGAAAGAGGATCAAAAGCAAACTCGAAACGGTCAACCAGGACCGCTAGAATTGCTATATCATCTCGGGTAACAGCCCCTTCGGGAATTCCGTCATCTGGCATGCGAGCTCCTCCAAAATTCCTTTATAGCGCTTGTCGCACGCCAACTTGTAATCCAATGCGAGGTCGTAAAGCTCCGGGGTTCCGCAATCGGGA
>JAYUPM010000318.1:0-3586 GCA_043760145.1 Spartobacteria bacterium | reverse complement strand
TACAGAACATCGCTGAGTTTGAAGTCCATCAGGGCGCTTTCCTCGCCACCCTGGAAACCGGGGCCTCCCTTGTATCCGACGGGGCGCGGAAAACATTCCCGTCCGATCCGCTCCTGGCTTCCCTTGGAATCGAGAGCTTCGCCGGTCTGCGCCTCCAGGATGCTGAGGGCGAGCCGGTGGCGCTCATTGGAGTTCTAGGCCGATCACCGCTGGAAAAAGGCGAAGCAGTGGAAGCGCTACTTCAGATTTTCGGGGCCATTGGAGTGGGACAAATCAGATGGAAACGAGCGGAAGAGGCGCTCTCCAAAGCGGTGATACATTTGAGCAAGGAGGAAGGCGACGATGGGCGCAAAATCAAGGGCTTCGAGGCTTTGGAAAGCGCAGCATCCGGCATCGCGCACGACTTTAACAACGTCCTCACCGTCGTCCTCGGCAACCTTTCCCTGATCATGACCAACCGTGACCTTCCCCCAGCTGTGACTGAGCGGCTGGTCGGCGCCAAGTTGGCAGGACTCCGTGGCCAGCAACTCGCGCAACTGCTCCACTCCTTTGCCAAGGCCGGAAGCCCAACCAAGGAAATTTTTGCACTCGCTGAACTGGTCCGCGAGAGCGTTGCCGCAGGCTTGGACCGCACCGCCATCCGCACCGAATTTGAGATAAGCTCTGAGCTCTGGATGGCTGAGGTCGATGTCGGCCAAATCGGACAGGCCATCAGCAATGTGGCCAGCTACATCGCCACTGCTTTGCCCAACGGCGAAGTTCTTCAGGTGAGATGCACCAACCTCACTGCCGGGAAGGATCACTCCGCGCCAGCCTTGCGACCCGGCGCTTTCATCAACCTGCGCTTCCATCACAAAGGGACCCCGATCGCCCCGGGCCATCTTAAGGAGCTTTTTGACCCTGCCACAAAACATCAAGTTTCAACGACTGGCCTGGCAGCGGCCGCTTCCATTCTCATCGGGCACGGAGGATCCATTGAGGCTGCTTCAGATCCAGTGGAAGGAACCACGTTTGAGCTGTTGATCCCTGCCATTTCGACGCCAGCCATTCCCGAGCCTGCGATTCCCGAACCAGCCGATCCTGAGCCTGTGGCTGCCCCTGTGCCACACATTGCCGGGCCGTTGCGCGTCCTTATTCTTGATGATGAAGAAATGCTTCGCGAGTTGCTTGGATGTGGCCTCGAAATGCTCGGCCACGAAGTGACTCACACCGAGGAAGGGGCCGCCACTGTGGCTGCTTATCAACGCGCACTCCAGGATGGGTGCCGCTTTGATCTCGTCATCTGCGATCTCACCATTCCCGGCGGAATGGGCGGAGCCGAAGCGGTCCAACGCATTCACGCGATCGATCCCCTCGTCAAAGCGATGGTTTGCAGCGGCTATAGCACCGAAGAGGTGATCAGCCATTTCCGCGAACACGGCTTCTGCGGGGTCATTCCAAAGCCGTATCAACTCGACCAACTCGGCCCGCTCATTTCCAAAGCCATGGCTCCGAATGATGAAATACAAAAATGACAGATGAGGATAGGCGCGGCATTCCTCGTGCGACCTGCGACGGAGCGCTCGTCATTCGTCATTCGTCATTTCCAATGTGTGGCCAACTGCTCCCAAAGCGCCCGCTCCGCGTCGGTGAGCGTGGTTGGCACAGTGATGTTGAGCTTCACGTAAAAATCACCTCGCCCCCCTGCCGCGGTTGGCAAGCCGCGTCCTTTCACTCGATACTTGCGCCCCGCCTGTGAACCGGGCGCGATTTTTAAACGCATTGACCCTTCCGGGGTAGGCACCTGCACCTCCGCGCCAAGCACGGCCTGCCATGCCGGCAAGTCCAGGTCGCAGACAATGTCCGCCCCCTCCACTTGGTAATCCGGATGCCGCTCAAGGCGGACCCGCAAATAGAGATCTCCCGCCGGATGCCCGCCAGTCCCAGCACTTCCCTGTCCAGCCAGGCGAATCCGTTGTCCAGGACGGACTCCCTTGGGAATGGCCACTTCATAAGCCTCCACCTTGGAACTCCCGGCCCGCCGGAATGAGATCTTCTTTTTTGCCCCATGATACGCCTCCTCCAAGCTCACCAAAAGATCCGCCTCCACGTCTTCACCTCTCAGTTCCCCCTCTCCCGCACCGCCGAATCCAGCAAAAGGATTTGACCCTTGGCGCCGGCCTTGACCGCTAAAAAATTGCTCAAAGAAATCGCTGAACCCGGTGCCGCCAAAACTCGCGCCACCAGCCGGGGCCCGGCGTCCGCTGCCGCTCCATCCGGGGGGCGTTTGGGCTGAACCAGCGCGTTCCCAATCCGCGCCGAGGGTGTCGTATTTCTGGCGTTTCTCCGGGTCGCCCAGAACCTCGTATGCTTCGTTGATTTCCTTAAACTTGGATTCGGCCGTCTTCTTATCCTTGGCGACATCGGGATGATGCACACGGGCCAGCTTCCGGAATGCGGTGCGGATATCGTCCTTGGAAGCCGTTTTGGGGACTCCGAGGGTCTGGTAATAATCTTTATACTGAACAGCCATGCCCCAACAAACTACGCAGGGGCGACCACCGTTGCCAACACGCCTTCTCCAAATCCATCACACGGCGTCTATTCCCTTCATCATTGCTCCTTCATCCTTTTCTTCCGCGGCCAGGCCGGATGGGCCACAATTTTTTCCAAGGCCTGGTTTAGTAATGTTTTCCCAGGTTCCATTCGGTGCCAGGGGGATGCCCCGGAGGGATGCGGTAATGGGACGACGTCGATTCGATGGCCATGATGGTTGATGGAAAACTGCTTCCCTATTATGTCGGTCAATTTTTCGGGCGGCAAAAATTGCTCAATGGCCAGTTTCCCAATTGGGATCACGAGTTCGGGGCGAAGAATTTCGAATTCGGCCTGGAGCCAGCGATCACACGTCGCGATTTCCACGGCATCTGGAACACGGTCGCCACCGGCATTGTTTTTTCCCGGGAAACATCGGCAGACGGCCGCCATGTAAATGGATGCGCGGAAGTCGGCTTCGGAAATTCCGCAAACGGATTCGAACCACCGAAAAAGGGTCCTGCCCGCCGTCCATGCGAAGGGTCGGCCAAAGATAGGCTCTTTGCTCCCGGGCGCTTGGCCCACGGTGACAACCTTGCCAAGGACCGCTCCGCCGGAGACCGCAGGCCGATGCATTTTTGGGCAGAGCTGGCAGTTGCGCAATTGAAGGACCAACTGATCGAGCTGGCGCTGTGGAAGTGAGCGACTCACTTTTGGCCGAGTATGGTTCCCGGCGGAACATGGTTTCCGAGGAGAAAATCGCGGGCACTCATCCTTTTCTTTGCCTCGAGTTGAAGGTCGCGAATCAGGATGGCGCCCTGCCCCGCAGCGACGAGGAGGCCATTTTTATCGGCGGCAATCACGGAACCGGGTTCGCCATGCACGCGACTATATTGGATGCACGAAAAGAGTTTTAATTTCCGGGGACCCTCGGGGGTGGGCAGATATGTATGGGCAGCCGGCCACGGATACATTGCGCGGATCTTGCGATCGATATCCTCGCGGGTCGCGCTCCAGTTTATTTCCCCATTGTCCCGGCTTAACTTTGCGGCGTAGGTGGCGTCGGCCTCAT
>JAYUPM010000317.1:0-9417 GCA_043760145.1 Spartobacteria bacterium | reverse complement strand
CCATATGAAAACGACCCTCGATCTTCCCGATGATTTATTAATCGAGGCCAAGACCGTTGCTGCCCGCCGCCGCACGACGCTCAAAGCGCTCGTCGAGCATGCCCTGCGCCGCGAAATCCAGCCCGCCACGCAATCCACCTCCACCGAAGACGATTTTATGGAAATCGACCCGCGTGGTCTTCCACGTCTCAAGAGACGGGGTGTCGTCATCACTTCCGAGATGATCCACAAAATGATGGAGGAAGAGGGCGTTTAACCCGATGTATCTTCTCGATGTAAATATTCTCATCGCCTTGGCTGACCCCGACCATGTTCATCATGGCGTTTCCGTTCGGTTTTTCGATCGTGCGAGGCGAGCCGGTTGGGCGACTTGCCCACAGACAGAAAATGGCTTTTTGCGAATCCTTGGACATCCGAATTACCCAAAAGGTCCTGGTTCTCCGAATAATGCCCGGAAAATTCTACAAAGAATCATTGCCCAGCCCGGACACCAATTCTGGGCCGATTCGATCTCTCTGTGTGATGCAAGACACTATCCGGTTTTGCCGTCTTCCAAGCAATTGACAGACTATTACCTGCTAGCCCTTGCCATCAAACACCATGCGCGGCTCGCAACACTCGACCAGGGCATTGATCCCGCTTTGCTCCCCACCGGCTTGGAAGCCTATCACGTCGTAAAGGATGCCAGATGAGCCAAAAAATCGCGTGGCGCGAACGACCCAAGTGCGATACGTTCCCTGTGGTTAATCCCCAAGTCCGTCCCATGAACAACGCATATCCCAATCGCTCCCCCCGTGGTTTTTCCCTGATTGAACTGCTGGTCGTCATCGCGATCATCGCGATCATTGTTGGTTTAACGGTTCCCGCTGCGACGTCATTGATGCGCAGTTCGCAGCTGAGCCAGGGGGCGCAGTTGCTGGTTGATCAGATTTCGCTGGCGCGCCAGCAGGCACTGAGCCGCAATCGTCCGGTGGAGGTGCGTTTCTATAAATTTGGGGATCCGGAAGCGCCGGGGGAAGTTCGCACCGAGCCGGGCAGCGGGAAGTACCGGGCGTTCCAATGTTTTGAAGTGGTCCAGGCCGGCGTCTATTCGGCCCTCAATAAAATCCAGCGATTGCCGACAACGGTGATTATCAGTGAAGGGGAGCTTTCTTCATTGCTCAGCGATTCAACCAAACAACCGGCGCTATTGGCCAGGGATGACTTGAGCACCCCCGAGTTGCCTCGGGATGTAAAGCGCGACTATGAATACGTCGCGTTCCGTTTTCTCGCGGATGGTTCCACCGATTTGCCGTTGACCGGGAGCGCGAACGGCAACTGGTTTATTACTATTCATGCGCTTGAGCTGGGCTCCAAACCTGACTTCGCAACGGGTTCCAAAGGGGGTTCATTCAACTTCTTTACCCTTCAGATTGACCCGGTCATTGGGACCACACGGGCGTTCCGACCCAGCGCGGGGTAACGGGGGGGCGCCGAGGATCGTCCTTCGTCCTTCGTCCTCGTCCTCGTCCTCGTCCTCGTCGGGGCGGCGGCTCCTGTATCTGTTTAGCGTGTTTTGTCTGAGTATCGGCGCCGCTGGATGGGAGATTGAAAATTGTTGATACGGGACGCCCCTGCCACTTTTTAGGCACTTCCTTTTCTTGCGGTTTTTATTCAACCGGCTATTTTTCGCGGTTCCTGTTTTAAGGAACCCAGAATTATCTGGCCGACAAGCGTCCGTAGCTCAACTGGATAGAGCGCTGCCCTCCGAAGGCAGAGGTTGTGGGTTCGACCCCCGCCGGGCGCACGGCCAATCAGTGATCAGTGATCAGTGATCAGTGATCAGTGATCAGTATTCAGTAATCAGTATTCAGTAATCAGTAATCAGTATCCTGCGGCACTGAGCGCTGATTTTGAGTGTGCTGAGGCCTGACTGCGCCAAAGGACTGATCACTGATTACTGATCACTTCCCCCTTCCCCCTTTTCTCCCTCCTCGGCGAATTCGAGGAAGAGCGGCAAGCTTTCATTGTAACTCGGCTTCAATTTCGCCGCTTCGATCATGAGGCTCCGGCAAACCGATGATTTCCCGGCAAACGACGCGAATGCTCCGAGCAGCCATTTGCGATCCGCCTCCAGATCCGGGGCGATGCCGGGCCGGATAAAACCGAGGGCCATTCCATGGACGCTCTCCAGCGACACATCGGCCCATGGGATCGGAAGAAAACCGTATTGAGTGCGGATCCGGATTTGCAGTTCGTCGGCCTTGGTGGCGACCCCTGGGACTGGCTGTCCGGTTCTGCGGACGATTGGCTGTGGATAGCCGGTAAGATTGATGTCACGGATCAAGAGCGACTTGAATCGGACCAGGCATTCGCTTTTGGAAACCATGATCTCCTGCTCCCGCCTTGCCCTGGGCGCGATCAGTTTCGGAGCGAGGATCGCCGCGTGCGCCTCAGCAAAACGCAATTGCGATGCATACAGCGCTTGTTTTTGATTGGCCTCAGCAAGGGTTTTCATGTCCGCGCCTTCCCTCTCGGCGGCCATCCGATTCATTTCCCCTTCGTGGGCCGCTGCTTCTTTTTCAAGTTCCCCAATGGCGCTTTCCAGGAAGTTCATCAGCTTGCCGGGGAGCTTTAATCGGCTCCTCCCGGCGATTGCCAATTCCAGGACTTCTTTTTTCTTTGCTGGACTCGCGTTGGTCAAAATCGCGTCGGCAACGTTCCGGAATTCCTTGTAATCTGCAACCCGAGCCTGGGCGAGGCGCGTGAGATCCGCGATGGCTTTTTCGTCACCGAGCCAGAGTTCGGGCATTCCTTCAGGAGCCGGCAGGAAGTGCTGGAGGATGGTTGCGGCGTCCTCGAAATTTTCGAGGTTCCAGTTTTTCAAGCCGGCAAGGAGAAGGGCGAACGAAGTGTAGCTGTGATTATTGAAGTCTTTTGTGATCGTCACCGGGGCCGGGGTTTCGAGCATCAGGAGCGAAGAGGTTTCCACGAAAAAAGTTGCCAGCTGGAGTTCGCTTTCATCTGAGGAGAAAGGCCCTTGGGCAGCGAGTCGCTCGAAAACTGCCCGAGACTCGACTTCTTTTTCATCAAGCAAAAGGGCGAGGCCATGATGCATCGAAATCCAGTTTCGCAGCGGCTGCGGGACATTGGTTTCCTGGTCCAGTTTGCGCAGAGCTTCCGCCGCCTCGGCATGCTTTTGGGAAGCGATCAATTCGCGGGCGGCTTTGAATCTTGATTCCACGGAGGCCCGGGCCGGCTTGCCGCGAACATCGGAACTTTTTGCGAGGGATTCCCTGGAGCGATTCTGGTTCCAATTAAAAAAATAAATCCCGGCTGTCACTAGGCCCGCCATCACAACCCACGTAATCCATTCACCCATGCGGGAGTTGCCTGCTGCCCCGGTCTTCGCAGCTTCCAAGGCCTCGGCTCGCAACTTTGCCGCGAGTTCGGTTCGGGCGTATTCCAGGCCCTTGAGAAGCTCCTCGTAATTCTGGTGACGCTGCGCCGGGTCCTGCTGAAGCGCCTTGTTGATGACAAAGGCCGTCGCGCTGGAAACCTCTGGCATGACTGCTTCCAGGCTCACGGGATGGCTTTTGAGTTTCCGCAGCGCGCTTACGGAAGCGGTCTCGCCCTTAAAGGGAGGCTGCCCGGCGATGGCGTGATAAAGGGTGGCACCGAGCGAGTAAATGTCGCTGCGGGCATCCTCGGGCTGATTATCGAGTTTCTCGGGCGCCACATAATAGGGGGTGCCCCAAATCTCGCCATCGACATTGCGTGCCTCGTCCATGAGCGAGGCCAATCCGAAGTCCACAATCTTTGCCGTGCCGTTGCGCGCAAAGAGGATGTTGCCCGGCTTGATGTCGCGATGGATCAATCCGCGCTGGAAAGCGGCATTGAGGCCATGGGCGATCTGAATGCCCATCTCAAGGACCCTGATTTCGCTGACCTGCCCCTCCACTTGCATGAGATCATCGAGCGATCCCTGGTCCACCAGTTCCATTGCGATGTAGAGCAACCCGTGGTCTTCCCCGCTCGAAAACACCTTCACCACATGCGGATGATTGATCGACGCAGTGATCGCCGCCTCGGTCTTGAACTGGCTCACGAACTCCGGGTCGGCGCTGTATTCCATTTGCAGAAGCTTGAGCGCCACCATCCGGTTGAGATTCGCGTCCAGGGCCCGGTAAACCGTCCCCATCCCGCCGCTCCCGAGCGTTTCCTGAAGTTCGAAGTGATCAAACGAATGCCGGACCCGGAATTTTTCTCCGCACTCCGGGCAGTGCAGGGTCACAAAAGGTTCTTCCGAGGAGACATCGATCTGCGTGCCGCAATCGGCGCAGGTCTGGAACTGGGGATCGGATTTCTCGGACATCGGGCCGACACGCTAGCACTCCGGATGTTGTGTCGGCAAGTGGCGCGGAATGCCCAAAGATGCGGTTGGCAAAACGTTCGCCTGATTGGCAAGCTCCACGCCTCCCATGAAGACCACCCTTTTCCTTATTGCCATTTTTGCGCATGTGTTTGTTGCTTTCGGTGCCGACGAATTTGAAGCGCGCACTTTTGCCGGGCCAGACGGCACCAGCCTCCCTTACCGGTTGTTGAAACCGCAGCCTTACGATCCCGCGAAGAAATATCCGCTGGTGCTTTTTCTTCATGGGGCAGGCGAGCGCGGGAACGACAATCAGGCACAGCTCAAGCACGGCGCGGCGACCTTTGCTAAACCCGAGACCCAGCAGAAGTATCCGTGCTTCGTCATGGCCCCACAGGTTCCCAAGGAGCAGAAGTGGGCCGACATGGATTGGGCGGCGGAGGTGGTGGTGCAGGCCAGAAAACCAAGCACTTCCATGCGGCTAACCGTGGCTGCCATTGATGCGCTCTCCAAGGAATTCAGTATCGATTCGGACCGGCTATATATCACGGGACTTTCAATGGGCGGTTATGGGACGTGGGACGCAATCTCGCGCTGGCCAACCAAGTGGGCGGCGGCTGTCCCGATCTGTGGCGGCGGCGATGTGACCAAGGCGGCACGCGCTGTTAATGTCCCGGTCTGGGCTTTTCATGGCGACGCCGATAACGTCGTCAAGGTCGAGCGGACCCGGACCTTGATCGCAGCGATGCGGGCAGCGGGGGCCTCGCCGCTTTACAGCGAGTATCCCGGCATCGGTCACGACTCATGGACCAGCGCTTACCAGGAGCCGGAATTGTTGCCGTGGATGTTTGGGCAAAAGCGCGGCGTGAAACCGGTCGCATTTGAAAAACTCGCCCAGCCTTTCGCCCAACCTCCCAGCGAATCGATGCCTTTCAAAGGTCCTGCTCAACCGGGCATCTGGCTCCGAAGTTTATGGAAAAATCGCCGCACCGATTGGGCAAAGGCCGCGCCCAACGACCAGAGGGCGATTGTGTTTTTTGGGGATTCGATCACACAGGGATGGCCTTCGTTGGAAGCCGATTTTCCCGGGCTCAAGGTCGCCAATCGCGGGATTAGCGGGGACACGACGCGCGGGCTGCTTGCGCGGATCCGCGGAGATGTTTTGGCGCTCCATCCCAAGGCTGTCTCCCTGTTGATCGGCACCAATGACCTTGCCCTGGGCGCCACGCCTGAAGTGGTTGCCGGAAACATCCGCGAGATCGTCGCCCAACTTCATAAAGCGAATCCGAAGATGCCGGTGGTGATCAATAAAATGATGCCGCGCGGAGCTGCTCCGGGGAAATTCCCGGAAAAAATCCAGCAGGTCAATGCCTTGGTGGATGCGGCTTTCAAGGCCGATTCGCTTGTCACGTTTTGCGATACATGGACCCTATTCGCCGATAAGAACGGGGCCTGCAAAAAAGAGGAGTTCCCCGATATGCTCCACCCGAACGCAGCTGGCTATGCGAAGTGGAGCGCGGCGCTGAAGCCGATTTTGACCGGACTCAAGCTCCAGCCGTGAGCACCCGCGGATTTGAGATTTAGGAGACGGGGCCCAGGGAACCGCTGATTTTCTCGGACAAGAACTTTTAACCGCGGATAACACGGATTGACGCGGATAAAGAGCAAGAATCGTAGCAGCGACGTCCCGTCGCTTTTCTCCGCAGGAGGGGACTCTTTCGGCAGGTCCCCCATCCGCGATAATCCGCGCTATCCGTGGTTAAACCTCTTCGCTTTTAATCAGCGGTCCGCCTAGCTCAGCTTGCTATGGCGTTCGCTGATCAGATCCCAATTGATGACATGGGTGAACGCCTGGATGTATTCGGCACGCCGGTTCTGGTGCTTCAAATAATAAGCGTGCTCCCATAGATCGATGCCGAGCAGCGGGGTGCCGGCCGTCATTAATGGGGAATCCTGATTCGGGGTGGATTGGAGCTCCAGCTTCTTGGCGCGCCAGACCAGCCAGACCCAGCCGCTCCCGAAGACTTTCATCGATGCGTCGGCGAACTGTTCCTGGAACTTTTGGAAACTTCCAAACGTCTTGGCAATCGCCTTTGCGAGTTCACCCGTGGGCATCCCTTTTTCGTTCTTCTTAAGGATCTGCCAGAAGAGCGTGTGATTGGCATGACCGCCTCCGTGGTTGCGCACATCCTTGCGGAGTTCCTCTGGAAGCTTGTCGATATTGGCAAGGATTTCCTCAATCGATTGCTTTTCCATGCCCGGTGCTTTTGCGAGGGCCTGGTTGAGTTTGCTCACGTATGCCGCATGATGTTTGTCATGATGAATCTTCATCGTCTCCGCGTCGATGAACGGCTCAAGCGCATCGTAATCGTAACCGAGCGGCGGTAGCTTAAAAACCCCTTCCGCTTCCGGGGCCGGCGTGGTCGCGGGCGCGGCGGCCTGGCCGAAAATTACTGAAGTGCCAAGGGCGGCTGCCCCTGAACCAATGGCAATGGTTTTGAGTGCGTGACGGCGTGTGATCATAAGTGGAAGCGGATACAGCGGTTTAAGAAAAATCTCTTTGAATTCAACTATCATGGGCGGGCCCGCATGAATCTGAAGGGCAATGAATAGACGGACAAACGACATGAAGACGTTTTGTCTAAAGCAGAGAGCGATCGGCGTAAAGGACGCCATTTCTCATCGTGGCATCGTGGCATCGTGGCATCGTGGCAGAGGAGTCCCGCCTCTTTCTGCAATGCCATGTGTCGCAGGGGCCTACCCCCCGACAAGAAATAGCGCCGGGACGCCCGCTGCCACGAGTGTCACTTTGACCGTGCCAAGGCACGCATTCGGCGCTTGTATCCGGTTCCGAATGAAGGCGTTTACATATGCTGCCCGGCGCCTCCCGCGCATCCTGCGCAAAGGGCGGATCGCCTTTATCGTGGGCTTCGCGACCCTGCTCTTCATCCTTCCCCAGGCAACCCGATTCGGCACTTCCCGCGCATTGTCACAGATCGACGACGCGCTCGGCTCACTGGAAAAGCGAACGCTCGATTACCGGTTCCGGTGGCGGGGACCGCTGCCGGCGAATCCGGACATCGCCATCATCGGGCTCCATACGCCCAAATATGAGAAGACGGCTTTTCGAGACGAAGATTATCAGAATTCAGAGGCGCTCCAGCTCATGGCCGAACGGACGTGGCCATGGAATCGGAAAGTAATGGCGCTGCTGGTCGAGCGCCTCATGCAAGCAGGTGTGCGGGCAATCGCATTCGACTTTATTTTTGTGGGCGACAACGAGGGAGATCCCGAGCTCTGTGCTGTGCTGGCCAAATATGCGGACCGGATTGTCATCGCAACCGGCACCTTGGATAACAACGCTGCCGACGGGTCGAAGGAGTTGGTTTTTCTGCGCCCCAACCCAAGGCTTTTGGGCGACTCGATGGGAAAGCTGGATGGTTTCGTCACCCTTCATCCCGACGATGATCAAGTCGTCCGGAGAGTTGATTATCAGACTTCCGAGTTGCGAGAACACGGTCTCTCCGACGACGCCCGCGACGTGTCCGGCCTTGCGGCCCGGGTCGTGGAAAAAGCGACCGGCGAACCGGTCTTGGGGGAATACGGAACGCCAATCAACTTCCAAGGTCGGCGCGGCACCTACAAGCACTTGCCGATTGAGGAGCTTTTCATCGATTGGATTTACCAGACTGATCCACGGTTCTACGGGGGCTGGACTCTTAAAGATAAGATCGTCTTCGTCGGCCCATTCGCGGAGATCTTCCATGACGTTCACAACACCCCTTTTGGGGTGATGCCGGGTGTTGAAATCCATGCGCAAATCGCCGGCGATTTGCTCTCTGGCACCAACCTCCGCTATTCCAGCACCCGCCAAAATTGGTGGGTTTCCCTCGCCTTCTTTGTCCTCGCAACGGTGATCGTTATCCTGATCCGGCAACCCGCTGTGCAGTTCGGGATGCTTCTCGGTCTGGGCATCAGCTTCATTGTCCTCGCCCAATTCCTCTTCACCGAGACGCGCATCATCATTCCGATGATGGCGCCGCTATTCGGCCTGGTCGGGGTGGGCGGTTTTGGCCTGGTTTATCACGCAATCATCGAGCAACTCGAAAAAAGCCGGATCCGTTCCGTGCTGGATCGATACGTCTCAAAGAATGTCGCAAAGCTCGTGGTCGAGAGCAGTGACTCCTTTGAAAACACCCTCCGCGGAGAACGCAAATCGGCCACCGTTCTGTTTTCGGATATTCGCGGATTTACCACTATTTTTGAGACCGCCGAACCCGAGCAGCTCGTCGCACAGATCAACGAATATTTCTTGGAAATGGTGGACGCGGTAACGCGCGAAGATGGCACACTTCTCAAGTTCATTGGCGACGCGATCATGGCAGCGTGGGGCGACATCATTTCCATCGGACATGCGGGCGATGCCGCCCGCGCCGTGCGGACCAGCTTGCTGATGCGTGAGGCGCTTGTCGGCCTCAACGCTCGTTGGAAGACCACCCCTGACCGGGTGCCACTCCAAATCGGCATCGGGGTCAACCACGGCGAAGTCATTGTTGGGGAATTCGGCCATCCCGACCGCATGGAATTCACCGTTCTCGGAGACGCCATCAATGTTGCGGCGCGCCTCGAATCAGCCACAAAGCAATTCGGGTGCGATATCCTCGTCGGCGAGCTCGCCGAAAAACTGACCCGGAGCGAATTCATATACCGACACGTGGGCCGGGTCCGATTTTTTGGGAAGAGCCAGCCCGTGGAAGTCTATACTCCGCTGAGTGTGGCAGCCGTTGGAGCCCCCGGATGGCTGGCCGATTACCACCAAGCCATTGAGCAGTATCGACTCCGGGATTTTGTGAGCGCGGCGGCGGCATTTAAGAGAGTCAACGAAGTGCTCGGAGGGGCTGATTTTCTATGCGGGATGTATGCGCTCCGTTGTGAGCAGCTGGCGATCACTCCTCCGGGTCCGGATTGGGATAGCTCTCATTCCTTGACTGAAAAGTAGCGCGGCCGCTGCCACGATGACGGCGAGATTGACCTTCCAAAGCACTCTGCCTACTCCTAGGAGCTCA
>JAYUPM010000316.1:0-3603 GCA_043760145.1 Spartobacteria bacterium | reverse complement strand
AACCGCAGCTTTCGATTGAACAGCGGCGCCAGAAACAATCGCCGCTGCGCGACGTGGCTGGGATGTTACGTAGCTTCGATTACGCAGCCGCAGTGGCGCTCGGTCGGCGGCCCGCCCACGAGAGGGAGCGCCTGCGCGAATCGGCGCGGGGTTGGGTGGAGAGTGTGAGCCGCAGCTTTCTGAGCGCGTATTTCAAAGCCACGGAGGGCGCAGCCTTTCTCCCCAAAAACCCCGCAGACACGCAGATGCTTCTGGAAATGTTTGTCCTCAGCAAAGCGCTTTACGAGCTCGGTTACGAGATGCGCCATCGGCCGGAAATGGTGGGCGTTCCGCTGGAAGCCGTGGAACGGCTCCTGGAGAAAAAGCCCAAGCGCGATGTCCGCGCCCCGCGCGATTAAAAGGGGAGGCCGAAAAAATAGGTCTCATAAGTCCTATAAGACCTATGCCCGATCCCGACAACCAACCAGGCTTCATCCCGCCCCATGGGAACTATGAGGAGCTGCTCTCTTATCAGAAGGCGGAGGTCGTTTACGACCTTACCTTTCGATTCTGCACCCGGTTTCTCAGAAATGGGGACCGCACCATTGATCAAATGGTGCAGGCTGCCAGGTCCGGGAAACAGAACATCGTCGAAGGCAGCAAAGCCTCGGCGTTATCGAAAGAAATGGAACTCAAGCTAACCAACGTCGCCAGGGCCAGTTTGGAAGAGCTCCTCGTGGACTATCTGGATTACCTGCGGGTCAGGGATTTTCCCCTATGGGACAAAGACTCCAAGGAGGCGCTCTACGTCCGAAACATGGGAAATACGTCCCATGTGACCTATGAGACTTATCGCCCCATCTGCGAGTCCCGCCTTGCGAACGTCGTGGCCAACATCGCCCTTTGTCTGATCCACCAGACCAACTATCTGCTGGATCAGCAGATACGTCGGCTGGAACAGGATTTCCTGAAAGAGGGCGGCCTCCGCGAGCGCATGACCCGGGCCCGCCTGGAGCAAAGGAACCAGGGCGGCCGGCCAAAATAGGTCGCATAGGTCCTATACGACCTATTCCGGAAAATCCTCCGGAATTTTGAACCGCGGATAGCGGCTTTCGCGCTTTTGGCGGCATACCAGAGCGGACTGATCAAGGCGACGGAGAACTTCAAGCTCGGGATTGTGGCTGCAACTGGCGGCATATTTCTTGTCTATCTTGTCACGATCATCCTCGGCTTTTTTGGGGTGCAAGTGCCGTTCATTCACTCCAATGGTTTGTTCGGCATCGGGTTTAGTTGTTTTGTCGTCGTAATCGCCGCCCTCAATCTGGTGCTCGACTTTGACTTCATTGAGCAGGGAGCCGCAGTCGGCGCCCCAAAATACCTCGAGTGGTATGCAGGGTTCGGCCTGCTGGTGACACTGGTTTGGCTCTATGTCGAAATCCTCCGCCTCCTCTCAAAGCTGCGCTCCCGCTAAAGGCCTCATTACTTGCGTCAACTGGCGATCGATCAATAGACAAGGGTGACCGTCAGGAAACCGTTGTAGAGGAATCGGTCCACTTTGCCTTCCTGGTCGCGCGAACCGAAGCCGGGGACTTGTTCTGTGTTGCGCCGATAGATGTCTTTGTAACCGCCGCCCGGCATGAAAAACCCAACGCCGGCTGACACGATGATGTTGTCGGTCAGTAACGGGCGATACTTAATGCCGAAACTGGCATCGAGACCGAGGTCGCTGCTCATCTTGTTAGTCTGGAGGGCAAGCTCGATTGGCTTGGTCTGGGCCAGCCAGATGTAGTTGACATTCGCAAAGGCCTTCAGCTTCGGAGTGACATCGATGTCTGTCCCAAGACCGAGGATCATTACACCCGGATTGACAAAGTTGGATTGCCCCTCGGTCTTGCTTGTCCGCAAGTTTGGCACCAGTGAGTCGCGCTGTTTGAGATTCACCGCTGTCCCCGCCAGATTCGGTCCCTGGTGCACATACCAACTAAAGGGGCCGCCAATGAAGAACGGGTTATCGAGGATGGTATCAAATCCGCGGGCTGTGCGGTCGGTGGGATCCGGATCGCCACTGGCATAAAACCCGGAGAGTTTGAGCCGGAACCAATCCCGATCGTAACTGAGTTCGAGGGCCGCCATCTGGGCATTGATTGAAACACGGCGCCCGGCCAACTGATTGAATTCGTCCTCACCCAGGACCTGATAGAAGGCATGAGTGATGTTGAGTCGGCCAATGTGTCCGTCTCCGGTCCAGCCGAGGTAATAAGCTTTTACCTCATGACCGCGCAGACCGCCGTCATAGCCGTCGAAATTGCCGTCGTCCTGGACCGTGCCGAGCGGGGCGGGCCGGGTGAGGAACCCGTTCTTGTCGTAATGGGTGCCGCCATCGTCGAAATTGGCGTGAAAACTCAGTTGACCGGTATAACCTTTCCAAATCAGATCCTGTCGAAACACATTGGCGATGATCACCTGCTGATGCCGTGAATCGAACATGTTAAGGTCCGAGTAAGTGTCTTTCTCGCGTTGATTGAAGTAAGCCAGGTTGTATTGAATTTTGTTGTTATCCAAGTTGCCGAAAATCCGGGCCCCGAGATTGGTATCGGCATAAATGAAGCCGCGGAAATCGCTGACAAACGGCTGGATCCCGAATCGGGAAGAGATGAAATCGTAGTTATCGGACAGGTCGCCGATATGGAGTTCGCCAAACGCTTCCTGCAATGCGAAGAAATCGCGCTGCCGGACGGTGTATCGAGTATTGGCGAAGTCTTTGTTGCGGTCCTTGGTGTTGCGGCGGCCTTTGCCATCGTTCTGTGAATCTGTTTTTACCAGGCTATCCGAATCGCCATTGGGTTTGAGTTGGGGGGCGATGTAATTGAACACATCATCGGGATTGACATTGGAATTGAAGTTGCCGGGCTGCCCAGTCTGTGGATTGACACTGTTCCCATCGGCGCCAATCGCCTGGATTCTTCGGGTGCTGGGCGAGCCGCGTCGGTCGGAGAACTCGGTGCCGCGCGGGTCCGGATCGAGGAGGTTGTTCTCTTTGACCCGGATATAATTGTGGTTGTAAACGCCAAGGACCCGGACCAGCCAATGCACCGGCTTGAAGCTCGTTTCGCCCTGGAACAAATCAATGGCGATGGAGGTGTCCGTGGAAAGGAACGATTGCTGGCTGCGGCCAAAGAATTCCGAGCTGTTTGGAGTCGCAGCGCTCACCCCGCTCGGGACCGGGAGTTTGCGATATTCAAAGAGCGAGAAATTTTTAGCGGTGATGTTTGTGAATATGTCCTCCCCGAAAATCGGGACATCGCCCTTCAACGTGCTCTGCCGATACGGATGCCAGAGCATCGGTGTTTCATATTGGTAAGGCGCTTCATGCGACGGATCGTGATAACGCTTCCAATGCGGGAAATTCAGAAACCAGCGATTGGGAACCCCTTTGCTGTGTGGCAATAAACCGAGCCCTTCGCGGCCAAGCGGGTATTCGGGGTAATGCCAGATTTTCTGGATCGGGATCCGGCTCCGGACCCCTTTGCGTGGGAGCTTTAGATTGTCGGGCAAAGGCTCGGTCCCAAAATCAGGCGGAAGAATTGGCTCATCCGGGAAGAGGAAATCGGGAACGACCGGGGT
>JAYUPM010000315.1:0-3605 GCA_043760145.1 Spartobacteria bacterium | reverse complement strand
ATGTCGCCCATCTTCATTCCATGTGGCTTTACACTTCAGTTGTCGTTCAAGATTGGGGGCGCCGAAAGAATCGGCCTTACCTTACGACAATCAATGGGATGTTGGATCCGTGGGCGCTGAATCATTCGAGTTGGAAAAAGCGAATCAGTGGATATCTCTATGAACGAGCCGCTCTGGATGGAGCCAGCACGATTCAGGTCAATAGCATGGCTGAGTTGCGGTTCGCGCGGGCCTACGGACTGCGAAACCCGATCTGTATTATTCCCAATGGAGTTGATCTGCCATCCAGCTTGCCCGCGACAAATAAAACGGAGAACAGAGCCGGCAGGAGCAGTCTGCTCTATCTCGGCCGAATTCATCCAAAAAAAGGCCTGGCCAATTTGTTGCGAGCCTGGGCTCATTTACTCAAGACAGACAAGCTTGCAAGCAGGGATTGGCAGATGATTGTGGCCGGGTGGGATCAAGGTGGGCACGAGAACGACTTAAAACGTTTGGCCACGGAACTGGCAATCCCATGGAGCGCCGGAACTCCATGCGAGGATGTGTCTCTTGTATTTCCAGGACCGCTTTTTGACAAAGGCAAAGCAGCGGCGTTCGCGGCGTGCAGCAGCTTTATTTTGCCATCCTTTAGCGAGGGATTGCCCATGGCAGTCCTTGAGGCGTGGGCTTATGGGAAGCCAGTGGTGATGACCCCGGAGTGCAATCTCCCCGACGGCTTCAGCAAACGAGCCGCATTGCGAATCGATCCGCAGCCCGATGCGATTGAGAGCGGTCTCCGTGAATTGATTGGGATGAGCCAGGCCGAGCGGGAGCAGATGGGACAAAACGGACGCAGCCTGGTGGCCGGGTCTTATAGCTGGCCTGTGGTGGCGGCGGAGTTGCGGGCGGTTTACGCGTGGATGTTAGGGGGCGGCGAGCGGCCCGCTTCGATTTGCTCTGAGTAAGCTCGGCTCCGTCCCAGATCAACAGATGAAAAGGATCTTGAGGCGTTTGTATCCCTATCTCATCGCCTTGACGGGGTGCTTGTTCTTGGGTGTTGTCGCGCTCGGGGTCGCTAAATGGGCATTGAGTATCGAGCACCCGCCGGCCAAGGCGGATGTTATTGTTATCCTCGGCGGCGGGGTTGAGGATCGCGCATTGCTGGCGGCGAAGCTATTTAATGCCGGATGGGCCCCACGAATCTTCATCACCGGAACAGGGGATGGGGAGGGAAACCGTCAGCTTCTGCTCAAACACGGCGTCCCGGCGAGTGTGATCGAGTTGGAAGACGCATCGATGACAACCAAAGAAAATGCAGAGTTTACAATTCCTCACTTGCGCAAGGCTGGTGTGAAGAAGGTTCTTATGGTTACCACTTGGTTTCATTCACGTCGGGCCCTATCTAGCTTTCGCTTCTTTGCCCCGGACCTGGAGTTCGTTTCGGTGCCCACCAATTACCACTTAATTAACGGTTGGCGACCCGACCGGTATGCGCTCCCGCGGGTTTTTAAGGAATATGTTAAGATCTGTTGGTATGCCGTGCGTTACGGCATCTGGCCAATATAGAGGGCGGAAGGCGGAGGGCGGAATGAAAGCGGAAAGCCCTTGACCGGCTGACCCCGCTCGTTTCTCGTTCAACCGCCGCCCTCCGCCCTCCGCCCTCCGACCTCCGACCTCCGACCTCCGACCTCCGACCTCCGACCTCCGACCTCCGACCTCCGCGCCCACTCATGGTTAATATTTTAGGGATTAACGCTTATCATGGCGACTCTTCGGCGGCGCTGATCCAGGACGGACAACTAGTCGCGGCTTGCGAGGAGGAACGCTTCAATCGGATCAAGCATTGGGCGGGGTTTCCGGCGGAATCGATCCGGCAATGCCTCAAGCTCGGTGGGGTCTCGGCTCAGGAGGTCGATCATGTGGCGCTCTCGTTTGATCCGTGGGCTAATTTAAGCCGGAAGCTTCTGTTCTCTCTCAAGCAGCCGGGAATGATGCGACGCGCTCTCGGCCGGTTACAGCGTCAGGCCAAGGCCGCGAGTTTGCCGGCACAATTCGCGGCCGCCACCGGCTGCGCGCCGGACAAGATTCGGGCGCAGTTCCATCAGGTCGAACATCATCTGGCGCACGTCGCCAGTTCGTTTTTCGTCAGCGGGAGCGAAAGGGCGGCGGTGTTATCCGTGGATGGGATGGGGGATTTCACCAGCACACTGCTCGCAGGCGGCGAGGGCACGAACATCATCGAGTTCGATCGGGTCTTTTATCCGCACTCCCTTGGGCTGCTTTATAACGCGATTACGCTCTATCTGGGCTTCCCCGCTTATGGTGATGAATACAAGGTCATGGGGTTGGCGCCTTACGGGGAGCCAGAGTATCTCGAATTTTTCCGACGCCTGATCTTTCCCCAAGGCAACACCTTTGCCTTAAACCTCGATTACTTCACCCATCATCGGCATGGGATCGCCATGTCGTGGACGGGCGGGATCCCGCAAGTCGATCCCTTTCATAGTGCGCGTCTCGAGAAAGAGTTGGGAGCAGCGCGAGTGCCGCGGGCGGAGTTGACCAGGAAACACGAGAACATCGCGGCGTCGCTGCAGGCAGTGACTGAAGAAATCATGTTCCATCTCCTGAACCGGCTCCACGAGAAGTATCCGACAGAGCAAGTCTGCCTGGCCGGCGGCGTGGCTATGAATTCCGTTGCCAACGGGAAGGTGAGCCAGCACACACCATTCCAGAAAGTCTTTGTGCCGGTGGGGGCGGCCGATAACGGAACCTCTTTCGGGGCAGCTTTTCATGTGTGGAATCGCGTGTTGAATCAGCCCCGGGGCTTTGTGCTCGATCATGCCTACTGGGGCGATGCTGCCACCGAGCAGGAATGCGCGGCGGCATTGAGTGATCAGCCGGTGGTAAGCGAGCGCCTAACCCAACCCGTCCTTATTAAAAGGACGGTCGACGCCTTAGTTGACGGGAAGGTTGTGGGCTGGTTCCAAGGCCGCATGGAATTTGGCGCTCGGGCTTTGGGAAACCGATCGCTTCTGGCCGATCCGCGCCGACGCGACATGCAAGAGATCATTAATTTGAAGATCAAGTTTCGGGAGAAATTCCGTCCATTTGCTCCGAGTATATTAGAAGAGGCGGCAGGGGAATGGTTTGAGCGGATTGAGCCGTCGCCCTCAATGGAAAAGGTCTTAACTGTGCGCATGGAAAAGCGGGAGCAGATCCCGGCCGTCGTGCATGTGGATGGGACAGGCCGGTTGCAGACCGTCTCACAAACCAGCAACCCCCTCTATTATGCGCTGATCAAGGCTTTCGGCGACCGAACCGGAGTGCCGATTCTCTTGAATACGTCGCTCAACGAGAATGAGCCGATTGTCCAGACCCCTCAGCAGGCGCTCAGTTGCATGCTGCGGACCCGGATGGATGTGCTGGTTCTCGGCCAGCATTGGGTGGAGAGAGCGGGGTAAGTCGGAGGTCGGAGGGCGGAGGTCGGAGGGCGGAAGTCGGAGATCGGAAGTCGGAGGGCGGAGGGCGGAAGATTTTTGCGGAGCCGGGACAGTCGATAGCGGCGGGACTTCTTGTCGCCTAATGATTCGGACTTTCGTGTTTCGACTTTCGGATTATGAACTAAC
>JAYUPM010000314.1:0-9430 GCA_043760145.1 Spartobacteria bacterium | reverse complement strand
GCAATGCTCAACCGACTCCTGGCATTTGTGATTGCGGCCTTCTGGCTGACGATGACCGGGATGCTGTTGCGCAGCGAACTCAATCCCGGCAATGCGTTGCTGCGGACCGTGCCACTTGAGCATGTGATGAAAGTGCTTCTTCTAAATGTAGAACCCTCCGACCTGCACATCAGCCTGGAAGGGACCCGAGTCGGGTTTCTCCGGCTCCAAACCCGGCGTCAGAAAGAAGGCGGCGGTCATCAAATGGAGTTTAGCGGACGCTTTAATCCCCCGACCCCAGGCAAAAACAAGCAGCGGATGGCCTGGAGCGGAATAATCGACCTGGACGCGAGCCAATCCCTTGAGCAATTGACATTCTCGATGACATCGAAGGAGGCGGAGCTCACCCGGATTGAGCTGGTTGTGGATATTAAAAAAAAGGCGGCCCAGTTCCGAATTAAATCCGGGGAGGAAGTGGTCGAGGAATATACCTTTTCGCTCGATCAAACCGGAGCGCATCAGCTTTTGGAGACGGCCGGGATTGATCCAGAAATGCTCAACACATTTGGGATGGGCAATCCGAAGCTGCCCACGGTCCGGGCCCAGCAATCGACCTTGAGTATTCGCAATGAGAGCGTGGAGACTTACCTCATCAGCATGGAGCAGGGAGGCCAAACTCTCGTGGAAGCGCATCTCAGTTCACTGGGCCAGATCCTTCGGGTAAAAACCTTTCTCGGATACACTTTGGCCCCCGAGGATCTTGACCCCTGACTACGGCCGATAGGGCAATTTGCAGCCGATAGGGCAATTGAAAATTGAAAATTGAAAATTGAAAATTTGGGGAAGGTCAGGGACGGCAAGCCAGCGCCTTCCGACCAAAACCGCCCCCTCTGACTGTCAATTTTCAATTTTCAATTGGCAATTTTCAATCTCCCCTCCCCCCCGACTCGGTTCCTTCACTTAGTGCCATCGCTTGCGCCGACTCAATTTTCATTTTTCATTTTTCATTTTTCAATTTTCAATCTCTCCTCCCTTCCAACACGCCCGCCCCTTTGATCCAGATTCGCTCCCTCCAAAAACATTTCGGTTCGCTGGTTGCCGTGGGTGGCCTCGACCTGGATATTGCCCAAGGCGAATTCTTCGCCTGCCTGGGCCCGAATGCCGCAGGCAAGACAACCACAATCAAAATGCTGGCCGGCCTGCTCCGCCCGACCGCAGGCACCGTGATCGTGGGCGGCCACGATGTGCAGCGGGAGCCCGAGCTCGCTAAGGCCCAAATGGCTTATGTCCCAGATTTTCCGTTCCTATACGACAAGTTGACTGCAACCGAGTTTATGCGCTTTGTCGGCGATATTTTCAGGCTCGATCGAAAAGTCGCCCAGGCCGCAACCGCCGCGCTTTTCGAAAAATTGCATCTCAACGATTACGCCCAGGAACTCACTGAGAACCTGAGCCACGGCACAAAACAGCGCCTGGTGATTGCATCGGCGCTGCTTCACGACCCAAAGGTGCTCATCATTGACGAACCTATGGTGGGCCTTGATCCGCGCCATGCCCGCATCGTCAAGGACGAGTTCAAGGCGCGGGCCCGGAAGGGAATGACGATCTTTCTTTCCACCCACCAGTTGAGCGTGGCCGAAGAGGTGGCCGATCGGATCGGAATCATTCACCGGGGAAAATTGATCGCGCTCGGGACGGTGGAAGAGCTTCGCGGCACAAGTCAAAATAATGGGGCGCTCGAGGATGTTTTCCTTGCGCTCGTGGAGGAGGAGGAAGTTTTCCGCAACGCCCAGACGACCGATCAGTAAAAGTCCATACCTGATGTTTGAAATTCTAGCAACTGATCCGGCCACCAAAGCCCGCTGCGGTCGTCTCACCACTTCGCACGGGATAATCCATACACCCATCTTCATGCCGGTGGGCACTCAAGGCACCGTCAAGGCCATCTCCCCGGCCGAACTCAAGGAACTCCGCGCCCAGATCATTCTGGGCAATACTTACCATCTCTTTGTCCGGCCAGGCATGGACGTGATGCGGCATTTCGGCGGTCTCCATTCTTTTATGGGCTGGGATGGCCCCATCCTTACCGATTCCGGCGGCTTCCAGGTTTTCTCCCTCGCCAAATTGCGCAAGATTACCGACGAGGGCGTCCATTTCCAGAATCACCTCGATGGTGCCCCCTGTTTTTTGGGGCCGCGCGAGGCAATGGAAATCCAGGCCACGCTTGGCAGCGATATCGCCATGGTGTTCGACGAATGCCCACCTTATCCGTGCGAATACGATTACGCCGCCCGAAGCCTCGAACGCACCCTCGCATGGGCCGCTAAATGCCGCGAAATCCCAATGCCAGGGAAAGTGTTTGGGATCATCCAGGGCGCCACCTTCCCGGAACTGCGCCGCCAGAGTGCGGAGGCGATGGTTGCGATGGATTTTGACGGGTATGCAATCGGCGGGGTGAGTGTGGGGGAACCCGAAACCGAGATGATGGCAGCCGTGGACACAAGCGAACCGTTTCTGCCATGGGAAAAACCACGCTACGCAATGGGGCTCGGGACACCACCGCAGATGGTGGAAATGGTGGCTCGCGGGATCGACATGTTTGACGTGGTTTTGCCGACCCGTCTGGCTCGAAACGGCACGGCATTTACCCGGCACGGGACTATTAATTTGAAGAACGCCCCATTTATTTTCGACAAGGGGCCAATCGAAGAAGGATGCACCTGTGCGGCCTGCCGGCAGTTTACGCGGGGATACCTCCGTCATTTGGTGAAGGCGGAGGAGATTCTTGGGTTGCGGCTTATAAGCATGCACAACCTCCATTTTTACCTCTCATTAATGGAGCAGGTGAGGGAGGCAATCACGGCCGGGAGCTTTCCGCAGTTCCGTAATGAATTTGTTGCAAATTATAAAGCCCATGGGGAATGATGTTCATCTGAGTGAAGAAAACGGCCAACGCCACAGCCATCGTTGACCCCGCGTTCGATCTCTAGATTGTGACAATCATCAACCTTTATGAGCAAATACACCGCATTCCGTTGTCCAGAAGACCTGCTTGAACTCGCTAAAGTCAAAGCCAAGAAAGACCGGCGCTCCCTAAGCAATTACATCATTACGCTGATCGAAAAGGATGTCAGCGACATCGCTCCGTTTGAACAGGTGGAAGCGGAGCGGCCCCTGGCAAAAGGCGTTCGCAAAGCTTAGGTTTACCGACTGCTGCCACGACACCTTCGTTCCTCAGTTAAATCCACACATCGTCCGCATCTCCGCGATGCTCGATGGCTTCGTAAGTAAACTGCCCAAGTATGGGTCGAATCCGGGTAATTTTCCGGATAGGTTTTCCGGGCGCTCCAACCGCGAGAAAACCGCGTGCGCAATCTTGCTCTTGGGCACGCTCTTTTGGCCATAACCCGCCCCCTGGTTACTCGACCAGAACTTCACGTGCTCCACGCCTCCCCGCGTTTCCGTTCCCATATAAACCACGGAGTGCCCCCTCTCCCGGCTCCCCACTTCCGGTGTCCAAAAAATCTTCATAAAATCACCGGGGCGCGCCTCGTCAAAAGCGGTAAAATTGCGACCGAGCTTGAGTTCAAAAAAAAGACGGGCGGTGCCTGGGCCGTTGGCATTCCAGCGGCCCCAGACGCCTTGACCGTCGCGCTGGCCCTTGACGAGCAAGGCGGAGAGGACATCAGAATCGAGACGAATGCGGCCATCGTTCATCAGGCGGTGGACCACGTCCAAAAAAACGAGATACGTGGCCCCCGAACAATAGCTTGGGACGGCACGATGCGGCGCTAGGGAAAGTTCTGTGGCGGTTCGTCCAATGGCGCTCTCCAAGGCCCGGGTCGCAGCAGCGGTTACGGCATAACCGCCCTCTTTCGGCATGGATCGAATCGCGGCGAGAACGGCGTCATTACAGGATTCCGCGGCACGGGCATGGATAATCCAGCTGGTGAAGAGGATGGCGAAAACAATGAGAGTATGCGGTTTGCGCATGGTCAGGGGGAAAAGCGGAAAGCGGAAAGCGGAAAGCGGAAAGGGAAAAGCGGAAACAGGGGGGCGAGACTGTAGGTGGCTGGATTGAGGTTGCTGCCGAGAAACCTTCTTGCCGACATGTGTCGGCTCGATAATCTTTACTTCATGAGCATCGCTGAACTTCGCAAGCTGCCGTCGGACGAGAAGCTTAAAATTATTGAAGCGTTGTGGGGCGATATTGCTGCGGATGAAGAATCGTTTTCCAGCCCCGCGTGGCATGAAGCGGAACTTCGCAAGACCGAGGCGGAATTTGCCGCTGGCAAAATAGATGTGCTGGACTGGGAAGAGGCAAAGAAGGAGTTGCGGAAGCAGTTCGAATGAAAGTTAGAGTCCTGCGTTCTGTGTTGCAGGATCTTGCCGAGGCTCGCCGATTTTACGACAGAAAATCCGACGCTCTTGGCACCTATTTGTTCGATAGCATATTTTCGGACATCGATTCGCTGGTCTTAAGACCGCTTAAAAGCGGAACTACAAACCTTGCGCCGCAGGGCGTTTATCTTTAAGCCCACGCACCCATGAAGGTGATCCGTTCCATACCCGCCGCGATGCGATTCTGTGCCGGGGCTTCCCAACCGCTGGCGCTCGTCCCAACCATGGGCGCGTTGCATGCAGGCCATACCGCTTTATTGGACCGGGCCCGCGAGATGGTCGGCCCCAACGGACTCGTCGCTGCAACTATCTTCGTCAACCCAATGCAGTTTGGCCCGAAAGAGGATTTCTCACGTTACCCGCGCCCCCTTGCGGTGGATCAAAAGCTTTGCCGCAAACACGGGGTCGATCTGCTGTTTGTGCCAGACGCCGAAGCGATGTATCCGACCGGGTTCTCCACATCCGTGAATGAGGATCAAGTGAGCCGGCATCTTTGCGGAGCGTCGCGCCCCGGCCATTTTCAGGGGGTCTGCACCGTGGTCATGAAACTATTCCAGATCGTTCAGCCGGACTGCGCGCTCTTTGGACTCAAGGATTTTCAGCAACTCACTGTGATTCGGAAAATGGTGCGCGATTTGAACATGCCGATCCAAATCGTGCCGGTGGAAATCGTGCGCGAACCGGACGGTCTCGCGCTCAGTTCGCGCAATCGGTTTTTGACGCCGCAGGAACGGGCCCAGGCACCAGTCCTCCAATATGCCCTCAGCCTTGCTCGCGATGCTTTTAAAAAAGGAGAACGACGCCCAGCCCAGCTCCGCCGTTTGATTACACGCGCGCTTTCGGAGACTTCGCTGGCCCGCATCGATTACGTGGAAATCGCCGACGCCGATACGCTGGAACCCGTGCGCCGCCTGGAGAAAAATTGCGTCATTGCCATGGCCGTGTTTTTTGGGAAAACCCGGTTGATCGACAATCTCTGGCTACGATGAAACAGTATGATTTTGTGGTAATCGGCAGTGGGATAGCGGGCCTGAGTTTTGCCCTAAAGGCGGCGCGGAACGGGAGTGTTGCGATCGTCACCAAACGTTCCCCGCGCGAGTCCAACACACGATACGCCCAGGGCGGAATCGCGTGCGTGACCAGCGAGGAGGATTCCTTCGAACTCCATGTCGCCGATACGCTCGATGCCGGGGCCGGGCTCTGCGACGAAGCGATTGTGCGCAGCATCGTCACCGATGGGCCCGCAAGAATTAAGGAGTTGATCGAGATCGGTGTGCATTTTGACGAGCAGAAGAATGGCGGTCACATGCCCGACCTCGGACAGGAAGGCGGACATTCCCGGCGCCGGATTTTGCATGCGCGCGATGTGACTGGGCACGAAATCGAGGAGGCGCTTCTGGCAGCGGTGGCGGCCAATGAGCGGATCGAAGTCCTGGCCAACCATAACGCGGTCGATCTGATTACCCTGCGCAAACTTGGCTATGTCAGCGCCGACCGTTGCCTCGGTGTTTATGTCCTCGATGAAGCCACGGGCTCCGTCCTTACCCTGCGCAGTGACCGGATCGTCCTCGCCACCGGCGGGTGCGGAAAGGTTTACCTCTACACCACCAACCCCGCTGTCGCGACCGGAGACGGTTTGGCAATGGCATGGAGGGCCGGTGCCAGGGTGGCCAACATGGAATTCATCCAGTTCCATCCCACCTGCCTTTACCATCCCGAGGCCGGCTCATTCCTGATTTCCGAGGCCGTTCGCGGCGAAGGCGCGCGTTTGATCGATAACAAAGGCCGCGAGTTCATGCACAAATACGATGCCCGCCGCGAACTCGCCCCTCGCGATATCGTTGCCCGCGCCATCGATGCCGAGATGAAACGGACCGGCGCCAAGTGCGTCTATTTGGATATCACCCATAAATCGCCTGAGTTCATCCGGGAACGGTTTCCGAACATCTACGAAACCTGTTTGCGCTGGGGAATCGACATGACCCGTGAACCGGTCCCGGTGGTTCCGGCGGCGCATTATCAGTGTGGGGGAGTGCTTACCGATGGGAACGGATCGAGCAGTTTGCCGGGGCTCTCGGCGATTGGGGAGGTTGGCTGCACCGGTCTGCACGGGGCAAACCGCCTGGCGAGCAATAGCTTATTGGAAGCGGTGGCACTTGCCCATCGATGCGCAGAAATTCTTGCAGATGCCCCGCTGCCCGACGGCACGGCGTGGCCCGGGACATTGCCGGAATGGATCAGCGGCCCGGTCGATGATGTCGATGAACTGGTCGTTATTTACCATAATTGGGACGAGATCCGCCGGTTGATGTGGGATTACGTGGGGATCGTCCGGACCACCAAGCGACTCCAGCGCGCCGCCACCCGCCTCCGCAACCTCCAGCAGGAGATCCAGGAGTTTTACTGGAACTTCAAGATCACAACCGACCTCCTCGAATTACGCAACCTGGCCACAGTGGCAGGACTGATCGTCGATTGCGCCCTGCTCCGAAAGGAAAGCCGGGGCCTTCATTACACCCTCGATTTCCCCCAAACCGACCCGGCCTTTCGCATCAACACGGTAATCCAGCGGCATTGATGGCGGGACGGGGGCGACAAAAGATCGGGTTTGGGGTCCTGGCTTCCCGCTTCCCGTCGTCCCTCGTCCTCGTCCTTCGAAACCCATGCCTCCCATGCCTCCCATATGACGTATGTGACCTATGTGACCGATAAGCCCCTCAAAAAACAAGAATCGAGGGACGAAGGACGATCCGTGCCCCC
Organism: Spartobacteria bacterium; assembly: GCA_043760145.1. Lineage (GTDB taxonomy): Bacteria > Verrucomicrobiota > Verrucomicrobiia > Chthoniobacterales > Chthoniobacteraceae > CAIURC01. Next base: position 2,290 of record JAYUPM010000314.1, on the reverse strand, counting down.
CCCCCCACCGGCACGAAGCGTGCTAAAACCCTTATGACCCATAACAAAAAGCGGCGGGACGCCGCTGCCACGACTTCCGCTTTTCGCTTTCCGCTTTCCGCTTTTTCTTCCCGGAAAAACCACTTTACCCGTCCCCAGCGGCCCCTTACCCTTCGCCGCTCCTAACCATGACCAGACTCCTCTCGTTCTTCCTAGGACTCGCTTTTTTTAGCGCCGTGGCCCAGGCCCAATCCCCATACAAAAACAGTGAAGAGTTCGCCCGGTATGCCATGAAACTGCGGGAGAGTGCGATCCTGCAGATCGAACCCAAGGTCTTGATCCCAACCACGTCCCGCACCAACTCCTTTGGGGGGCGATACCCGTGGAAAACCAATATCGTCACCACCATTTTCTGGGTCGGCGAGAACAGCAGCACCAATAATCCGGTCCATAACCGCTCCAGCTCCTGGGACTTGCATTGGGCCACAAATTTCGGCGGATTCGATGACCCCAACCCGGCCGCCCGCGCCAACTTTATCGCGGCAAGGTTTGTCCCCCGGCAAAACCCGTTCTATTTCGCCCTTCCTTACAACGATGTCACCCGTGGCAACACAAAACCGGAAGCCAGGCAGGTAATCCCGTGGTTTCGGCAGGTATTTGAGAAGGAAGGGAAAAGCGTTTGCCACAACCGTTGGATCGCAATCCGCAACCGCTCCGGGAAAGTTTGCTACGCCCAATGGGGCGATTGCGGCCCATTCCGCACCGATCATTGGCAATACGTTTTCGGCAATGAACGCCCCAAGCCAAACCTCAACAAGGGAGCTGGACTCGACATCAGTCCCGCCGTCCGCGATTTCCTCGGGCTCACTTCGACCGATGTCACGGATTGGAAATTTGTCGAATTCCGCGAAGTCCCAAATGGCCCATGGGCGCGCTGGGGCGAGAACAACACGTTCGTCCAGGTTGGCCGGCAACGCGGCGACAAAGTGGTGAGCAGCGCCTCCGCCCCATCCCGTCCAAGCGAAAAGCCCACTGTGATCACCCGGTGATCGGCGAATGTCTTTTTCCGCCGCAGACGCCTTCCAACTTTTTTCGCGCTGCCATGCCCGGGACCGGCTGGCGCACGCTTATTTAATTACCGGGCCCGAGGGATCCGGCAAACGCTCGCTTGTTACCCAGGTCGCGGGGTTGATTCTTGGCTCGGACGATCCTCTTAAGCATCCGGACGCCCACATCCTCGAACCGGAAAGCAAAAGCCGCCGAATCCGGACCGATGCCGTGCGGGAAGTCGAACGCGAATTGCAGATGCGCTCATTGCGGGGCGGAAAAAAGGTCGGGATTTTTTTTGATGCCGACCGTCTCCAGGAACAGGCGGCCAATGCATTTCTGAAAACCCTGGAAGAGCCCCCCGCCAACACCCATCTTTTTCTACTCAGCTCGTTGCCCAGCCAGCTCCTGGACACAATTCTTTCCCGGTGTATCCAGGTGCCCTTGAGAGCCAGCGAACGAGTCGCCCCGGTTGGCCTGCCCCTCGCCCTCATTGAACGGTTGCGCACTTTTGCCAAAATTTCCAAGCCCGACCTGGCCCATGTGTTTCTCTTCGTTCGCGGATTCCAGGAGCTCCTTGCCCAGGCAAAGCAAACAATCAAAGACGAGAACGACGCTGCTTTAAAAAAAGAAGAGCCGCTCTACAAACAGGTCGGCAACAAGGGCGCCTTTGAAGCACGCGAAGAATACTTCAGCGCGCTGACCGAGAGCCGTTACATCGGGGAACGTTCCCGGCTCCTGACCATTCTCGAACAATGGTGGGCTGACGTCCTTCGCCAAAAAGTTTGCATGAATGAGAGCGGTGATCCCGTCACACTCGATCTCCCGGAATTCTCAGAGGACACACGACAACTAGCCGCGCGGTTTACGGAAACTGAGCTCCTGAAAAAGAACACCGTCCTTGGGACTTTGCGCGGCAATCTGAGCCGCAACATCCAGGAACAACTGGCCATCGAGGTCGGCTTCCTAAAAGCCTTCAGCCAGCCGTAGTCTCCTCCCAAGGTTTGTAGTTCCGCATTCAGCCCAATGCCGTTAAGGATTCAAAAACAAATCACAGGCATCTCATAGGAAGTCGGAAGAAAGGTAGGAAGATTTGGGGTGGAACCATTTTCTTGCCTATAATTTTCCTGCCTGCGTTCCCAAAAAATCCATCATTGAACCCTTAATGGAAGTCTCTCACTGGGTCCGCAGATTGCGCAGATTCTCGCAGATGACCGCAGATACCAAGCCCCGGAAGCGGACGTCATCAGGATTCGAGTGTTTT
>JAYUPM010000313.1:0-3623 GCA_043760145.1 Spartobacteria bacterium | reverse complement strand
CCGCCGTCTGCTTTCCAAAACTCACCCATGCCTCGCCAGTAAAGGAATCCATTGTCTCCGGCGGTTTTGATGTGCTTTGCGTTCGGGAGTTGACTGGCGGACTTTACTTCGGGCAACCCAAGTATCGGCGCGAAGAGAATGGGGAACAGATCGCGGTGGATACGATGGTGTATAAGCAGAGCGAGATTGAGCGCATCGCCCATGTGGCATTCAAGGCGGCCCAAGGCCGGCGCCGGTTGCTCACTTCCATTGATAAGGCCAATGTCCTCGAAAATGGGGTCCTCTGGCGCAGGACGGTGATTGAAATCGGCAAACTATATCCCGATGTGACCCTGCAGCATCTTTACGTCGATAACGCCGCCATGCAGTTGATCCGCAATCCAAAGGGCTTCGACGTGATCCTCGCAGAGAATCTTTTCGGCGACATCCTTAGCGATGAAATGGCCATGATCACCGGTTCCCTTGGAATGCTCCCAAGTGCCAGTCTCGGGCTCCAGGAAACCGCGACTGGTCGTTTTGGTTTGTTCGAACCCAGTGGCGGAACAGCCCCGGATATCGCCGGCAAAGGGATCGCCAATCCGATTGCGCAAATCCTTTCGGCCGGGATGATGCTCCGCTATGCGCTCGGTGAACCCGGCGCCGCCGATGCGATTGATGCGGCCGTGCGCGCTGTCATCGATGCCGGACTGCGCACAGGCGATATCTGGAGCGAAGGCACCCGGCGTGTTGGCACCCGTGAAATGGGAGAGGCCATCGCCGCCGCTCTCTGATCCTTGCGGTCCCGCTTTTGCGTCTCAAGGAAGTGGCTTGATTATCGATTCCTCACCGGCACCAGCCACTTCCAACTGAGTTGAGTCGCTCATATATTGGGCGCACTCCTCTGCAAGCCGGGCGGAAAGGAGCGCAACGATGCGCACTTCGTTATCGAGATATTCCGTCTCGAGAACCTTGGCCTGCCGATGCAATCGCGCCACGACATCGGCTGCTCCCATCGGAATGCGAAGTTCGCGCACCGCGGATCCATCGGACACCAGTTCACTGATCCGCTCAACAAGCGCCTCAATCCCCGCGCCCGTGTGGACCGAGATGAACTGCGCCTCTGGGAAATGGTGCCGCAAATTGGCGAGGAGCGCTGGGTCCTCCACTTTATCGATCTTGTTGAAGACCACGAGCATGCGCGGATGCTTTGCGCCCAGATCGTTGAGCACCTTCATTGTGATGTTATAAAACTCCATCACCTCGGGCTGCGAGGCATCGAGCAGATGAATGAGGAAATCAGCCATGATCGCTTCTTCCAGCGTGGCGTTGAATGCTTCCACCAAACGATGCGGCAGCTTGCGAACGAACCCGACCGTATCGGTTAGAAGGAGCGGCTGCTTGTTTGGCAGCACAATCTTGCGGGTCGTCGTGTCGAGCGTGGCGAAGAGCTTGTCCTCAATCAACACATCGGCTCCCGTAAGCCACCTCAACAACGACGACTTTCCCGAGTTCGTATATCCAACGATGGCCGCGTTTGGCACCGGCGTCCGCTTCCGGTCTTTGCGTTGCGTTGCCCGCGACGATTTTACTTCAATGAGCTCCCGCTTGCAGCGGTCGATTGCTCCTCTGACCCTTCGTTTATCCTGTTCCAACTGCGATTCGCCCTCGCCTCGTCCACCAATGCCCCCGCCTTGCCTCGCCAAATGTCCCCATGCCCGGGTGAGCCGGGGAAGTGAGTATTGGAGCTTGGCCAGCTCGACCTGAAGCCGTGCCTCCCGGGTCTGCGCGCGTTTCCCGAAGATATCGAGAATGACCTCCTGCCGGTCGATCACGGCGATTCCAGGAGAAAGAGCCTCCCAGTTCCGCTGCTGGCTCGGTGTTAGATCGTTGTCGAAAATAATGACATCCACTTTCTGCTCCCGGGCCCGCGCTATGATCTCCTCCGCCTTTCCCGACCCGATAAGAAACTTGGCGTGTTGCTCGCGGTGATGCAGAAGGATGCGTTCCACCACCGGGATCCCAAGCGTATTGACGAGCTCCTCCAATTCTTCGAGCAGACTCTGGGTTTCATCCCTGTCGGGGGGATCGCAATACGCGCCAACCAGTAACGCCCGCTCCACGATCTTGCTCTCTTTTGTATCAAACATCGGGGGAAAGGATACGTGACTCTGGGCGCGGTGCAATGCGTGGAAATGGAATTCCAGATGGTTGCGGTTCCCATCGTCCTCCTCCTCGTCCTCGTCCCTCGTCCTCCGACCTCCGACCTCCGACCTCCGACCTCCGACCTTGAGACCATGGGGAATATCGAGGACGAGGACGAGGACGAGGACGAAGGACGATGAAGGCAGATGTTTGCTACCGGTTCATCCGGACATCCATCCAGACCGCGGCGATCAAGGCCAGTCCTCGCGCGATGAATTTATGTTCGGGTTGGACGGCGAGGAGTGTCATTCCATTAAGCAGACACGCCATGATCAACGCCCCAACCAAGACGCCCACCACGGTCCCGCGGCCCCCCTTGAGGCTGACCCCGCCGATCACGCACGCGGCGACAGCATCCAGTTCCATCAAGTCCCCGACCGTGGTTGTAGAGGCCCCGCTGTATGCTGTCTGGAGGAGTCCGGTGACTGCCACGATCCCGCCCATAAGTCCGAACGCGCAGAGCGTAACCCGCTGGACCGGAATCCCGGAAATGACGGCGGCCTCTTCGTTTCCACCAATTGCGTAAAGATACCGTCCAAATGGCGTGTGTTGGGTGAGGACGTAAACGGCAAATGCCACTATGCCGACAAGCAATGCAGGGAGCGGGACTCCGCGGAACTGGTTGGTGACCAGGACAAACAGGAAGATAAGTTGGGCGGGAATAAAGAGCTTCAGGAATGTCAGTTCGCCGTTCTCCTTGGGAAGTTGATGGCGCACACGTTCCGCATTGCGGCGCATTTGGGTAACGACCATGGCTGCAATTACTCCAATCGCCAGGAGATAGCCGGCCATGGGTGGAAGATAATAGGTGGTCAGCAGCGAATAGAGATTCGTCTGACCTCCCGTCACAACCGGGACAGTCCGGTTCCTGATGATCAACCAGAACAGCCCCTTGAATACGAGGAGGCCGCCCAATGTGATGATGAATGCCGGAATCCGTTCCCGGACAATCAAGCAACCCATCGCGGACCAGAGCAACAGGGCCACTGCCAATCCCGTGAGCATCGCCAGCGGGACCGGCCAATGTTGGTTGGTGACAAGCACGGCAGTGATCCCGCCAATCAGGCCGACTCCACTTCCGGCGCTCAGGTCGATGTGTCCCGGCAGGATGACGAGCAACATCCCGATTGCGAGCATTGCCGTAATCGAGAAATCATTCATCAACAGGGAAAGATTCCGAGCACTCACAAAGCCGAATCCAGGGACCTTGAATGTAAAAAAAAGGCAGATCGCCAGGAGGGCAAAAAGCAGCGCGAAATCGCGGAGAAGAGCTTTAGGTGTCATTTTTTTGGTTCTGGTGGTGTGTCTGCGGGGATATGTCCCATAGGTCCTATAGGTCCCATTTGCTCTCCCAACGCTGCCGCCATCAGCTTTTCAGGGGTTGCGTTGGCTCGATCGAAGCGCCCGCCAATTCGCCCTTCATGGAGCATCACGATGCGGTC
>JAYUPM010000312.1:0-3637 GCA_043760145.1 Spartobacteria bacterium | reverse complement strand
CCGTCGCTCGTCACTTTGCGAATTGCATGGTTGAAAGAATCCGCCACATAGATGTTGCCGAAGCTGTCCACCGCCACGCCAGACGGGCCATTGAAACGTGCGTCGTTTCCGGGTCCATCCGCGCTCCCGGAGTTGCCAGGACTCCCCGCAATTGTCGTTACTATTCCGCCGCTAGTGACTTTGCGGATTATTTGGTTTCCATTATCCGCCACGTAAAGGTTCCCTGCACTGTCCACGGCTAGGCCCTTGGGATAGCTAAAGCGCGCGGCGCTCCCACTCCCATCTGTGCTGCTGGAGATCCCCGCAGTGCCGACAATAGTCGTTACTATCCCGCCGCTCGTTATCTTGCGGATCGTATGGTTGCCTGCATCGGCCACGTAGAGGTTTCCAGCAGCGTCTAGAGCCATGCCGGCCGGTTTGTCAAAACGGGCCGCACTGCCTGTCCCGTCCACACTGCCGGACATGCCGCTGCTGCCTGCTATCGTGGTCACCACACCTCCGCTCGTCACTCTGCGGATCGTGTGATTTTCTTGATCTGACACGTAGACGTTTCCCGAACTGTCCACAGCTACTCCACTGGGGTGATAAAAACGCGCATCGGTCCCGGTCGCATCGACGCTGCCTCCTCCCCCGGCGCTTCCCGCAAGACGAGACCATTGATAGTTGCCTTCTCCTTGGGAGTCGGAAGCCGAACCGAGGATCAGCAGGAACGCTGAAAGGGCTGCGGAAATACGAAATAAAGAGCCCATCGGCTGTTTCTAGGCGTTTGTTTACCGCCACGCAAGCCGTTTGGTGCTCGCGCAATCAATCGCAGTGGCGCCGTTGACAGATACATACAAATAAGGCATCATTGTATGCATGAGAACGACTCTCAACATCGATGACACATTGCTGGCCCAGGCCGGGGATTACACTGGCGAGACTCAAAAGACAGTTCTTGTGCGCATGGGTTTGCAGGCGCTCATTCAGCGCGAAGCAGCGCGGCGCCTGGCAGCTCTCGGGGGGGCTATGCCAAAGCTCAGTGTGCCGCCCCGCCTCCGGCCCGAGCCCAAGCGCCGCAAGTGATTATCGCCGACACTTCGCTTTGGGTGCAGCATTTCCGACGCGGCCTGCCCGGATTCGCAGCCGCACTCGGCGATGGGCTCATTCTAATGCATCCCGTTGTGCTTGGGGAATTGGCCGCAGGCAATCTGGTGAGGCGCGTCCGAACGCTCGCAAGCCTCCGAAACCTGCCGCGTACACCAGGCGGCACGACCGAGGAATGCCTCGATTTTATCGAGACCCACAGGCTCCACGGAAGGGGGATAAGTTGGAATGATCTGCAGCTTCTGGTCGCCGCCCGGCTTTCCGGCAATCCGTTGTGGACGCTGGATACGCGCTTGGACCGGGCCGCAGCCGCATTTGGGGTCGCCTACCACGTTGCGCAATGACGCCCTAAAAATCCGGAAGAGTAAGAGTAAGAGTAAGAGTGAGAGGCCAACGTTGCCCGTCACTTCCACTTGATGTTGCAACCGATGCTCGGGAATTGATCGGGCGAAACAGGCTTGTCGTGCAGCACCGCATCCAAGGCCGCCCGGAGGTCGCGTCCGTCGGCCGTCCCGCGACTTGGACGGGAACCATCGAGTTGGCCGCGATAAACCAATCGGCGATCCGGACCGAATAGAAAAAAATCCGGGGTGCATGCCGCCGTAAACGCACGCGCGATCTCCTGGGTCTCATCGTAAAGAACCGGGAACCGGAACCCGGCTTCGTGGGCCATTTTCGCAGTCGGCGTCGGGCCATCCTGAGGATACTGGATCACATCATTTGAAGTAATCGCGACGATCCCGAGATCCTGGGTGACGTAATCAACGGAGAGCCGGGCGAGCTCTGCCTGGACATGGACCACATACGGGCAGTGGGCACAAAGGAAGATCACCAGGAGCGCCTTCTTCTCTTTGAAATCCGAGAGCGCGACACTCTTTCCGGAGGCGACATCAGGCAGGACGAAATTGGGAACCGGGGTTCCGAGGGGGAGCATTGTGGATGAAACAGACACGGTGCCCAAAGACCAAACGGGTGGACAGGACGCAACCATTAATTGATCCCCGCCGCTGCCCTCAGGTTGGGAGATTGTGCTTGGTTTTGAGTGCCGTCCCGCTCCTAAAATGGGCAGGCGGTGGCGGAGCGCAATGTCGCTTACTTGTTGGAATGGAACGGCCCAAAATCATTTACTCCCTTGGAATTGCCGCAGTCAGCGCGACCCCATGAAACCAAACCCGCCGTTCGAAACGCTCATTCTGACCCTGCGCCAGAAGAAGGTTATTCTCGATACAGATCTGGGCGCGCTTTATGGGGTCTCAACGAAGCGATTGAACGAAGCGGTGAAGCGCAATGCCGAGCGATTCCCGCTGGATTTCATGTTTCAACTGACCGTGAAAGAATGGCGCGGCGTAAGGTCACAGTTTGTGGCCTTAAATGCGGAACCAGCTGAGGATGAAGAAGATGCATTGAACCGGTCGCAATTTGCGACCGGTTCCCAACGGCACCGCGATCCACGCCTGCGCCCCTACGCCTTCACCGAGCACGGCGCGTTGATGGCCGCAAATGTTTTGAGCAGCCCGGAAGCTGTGAAAATGAGCGTTTATGTCATGCGGGCGTTCATCCAAATGCGCGAACAAATCGCCGCCAATGCCGAGGTTTTGAAGCGGTTGGCTGAAATTGATCAGGTTTTGCTCAAGCACGACAAGGCCCTTCAGATTATCTGGCGCGAGCTTCAACCCCTGCTGAACCCTCCGCCCGCCCCGTCCAAACCGCAGATTGGTTTCCAAGTCGAAGAGGGAGCGCCCCCATACCGAGTCAAAAAAAAGGCCAGACCATCACGCGCCTGATTGCTCAGTTCCTTTCCACCTGGGCCGCTCACCTCTTCACGCGCCTGACCGATCCCTCTCCCTCGTTCTCGGAATACGTCAGAAGAGGAAGAGGAAGAGGAAGAGTGAGAGGAAGAGGATTATGAGCCGACGATGGCCGCGAATTCGGCGGCATCAAATGCACGCAGCGATTGAGTGCGGACATTGCCAAGAGCCGAAAGACTCGAGATGGCGCCCAATATTTTTTCTTCGCTGTCCCCTTCGAGAACCAGCAAACCGTCGTAAGCGCCAGTGGTCCAGAGCTGGGCGAGCACCTTGATGCCCGCAGCTTCGGCGCTCTTGCGAAATGCCAGGGCCCGTTCCGGGGACTTCTTAAGATTGCGGACACCTTGGTCGGTCTGAGTGATGAGTATGACGTATGTAGTTTTCATTTATTCCGTAAGGTCGCCGCCGGAAGTTTCGGCGGCACCCATGGTCCGCCGCAGGCTGGTGTCAGTTACCAAGGATTCAACGACGTCGGTGTTCATGGCATATTGGGCTGTTCGACGGCCTTCCATAAATAATGACGCATTTGGCCCTCAATCCGGTCGCCTCGCGGATAAGGAAAGGCAGATTGAAGCGAGTATAGAGTGCCAGGCTCTTTAGGACGCCCCCCCGCATCAGTCGGATCGGTCCGATCCGACCGATCCGACTGATCGATCGGGTTTCTTTTGGGATGACGCTTTCCATGCAATAGAATGAATTGCCGGATCCAATCCAGATAGGTTCGCTCGGTCCGGATGCTGTAA
>JAYUPM010000311.1:0-3641 GCA_043760145.1 Spartobacteria bacterium | reverse complement strand
AGCGATTGTCCTCCGGCAACCATTTGGCGGTATGGCGAAGTCCGGATTTGGTCCCGGCTTCAAGACGGGCGGGCCAAACTATCTCGTTCCATTGCTTGCCTTTGAAGAGAGCCCGCCCGCGGCTCCAGTCGCGCCCGAACCCGGAAGCTGGCTTGGTGAATTCGATGACGCGTTCCCGGATCACTCCGATCGCGCGCGAATTCATTTCGCCTTCTCCAGTTACGCCGTTGCATGGCGCGACGAATTCTCAGTTGCACACGATCATTTCCATCTTCGGGGTGAAGATAACATCCGCCGCTATCTCCCGTTTTGCGAAGTCCGGCTCCGTGTGGATGCACGGGATTCGCTCTTTGAAATTGTTGCCCGGATCATCGCCGGCGAAATTACGGGGGCGCGGGTTGTGGTGAGTTGCACCCCCGGCCAAAGCTCGGCGGCGGTTCGCTCCATGCGATGGGGGAAGCAGATCGCGTTCGTGGAAGAATCCGATGTTCAATTGGCGCAGTGCATCCGCGATCATGGAGTCGAACAGCTGCGCTTCGCTGCGTCCGATCGAGTACCAGCCATTATCCGGAGCGCAGCGGCGCAAACGGGGCTCTTCATTGCCGATGCACCTGTGCATGCGGAAGGGCGGATCGAGCTTCTCTGGTATCTGCGCGAACAAAGCCTCAGCTTCCAGTATCATCGCCACGGCAATTGCGGACGAAAATCACGTTCGTAGTTCCGGCTTCAGCCGGTCCGAGGAGGCGAAGTCAATAGTCAGAAAATGAAGAAGTGCTTGTGTTCTCCCTTGCCGCATAAATGCGGAACTACAAACCCGGTGAATACTTTTTTTGTTCGCCCGGGCGAAGGCCGCAGACAAACATCGCCGTTCATGGTCTCTCGCGTCCGCACATGGCTTCAGCTCTTCCGGGCTCCTAATCTCTTCACCGTTCCAGGGGATTCCCTCGCCGGATTTGTCCTCTCAAATTACGGGGTCCCGACGGTTGAAGTATTTTGGGCAATTGGAGCGAGCCTCTGTTTTTACAGCGCCGGGCTTTTGGACAATGACCTCGCGGATCAAGCGGAGGACAAGCGGGAGCGGGCGATGCGGCCATTGCCAAGTGGAGCAGCCAAACCGATGGCGGTCTCGATTGTTGCAATCATCCTGAGTGCGATTGGGCTGGGGCTCTGCTTTCAAATGGGGACGCGATCATTGATTATCGGGGCCCTGCTTCTGGTATCGATCGGGCTCTACAACCATTGCACCAAACGGATTCCGGTCATTGGCGCGATCAACATGGGATTCTGCCGCGCACTCAGTGTAATACTGGGCGCCACCGCCGCGATGAGCCAGGTTGTGACTCACAACTCGATTTGTTTCGCGGTTTTAATCGGGCTCTTCATTGCCGCTGTTACGAATCTCGCGCGGTCAGAAACCAAAGCCGATGCTCCTGCCATCGCCACATGGCTCCCCCCAGCAGCCCTGTTGATCGGACTGTTGATCCCGACCAATTGGCCGCTCATGGGAACCGGCCCCGAGGCGGACACCGGCACCAACTTGATGCGACTCCTTCTCCTTACTGCATTCAGCTTGAGCCTGCTTTACCAAGGTCGTCTCCCAACCCCGCCTGTAATCGGCAGATTGATCCGGCTCCTGATCCCGTTGCAGGCGGCGTTCTGCGCATACACCGGCGGCCTCGGCCTGATCTGCGCAGGCTTGCTGCTCCTCCTATGGCCCATTAGCAGCGCCGTTTCCAAGCGCTTCTACGCCAGCTAGTGCAACGATCTGCGTTAAATTCTTTCTCCTAATATCTCCATCCCGCGCTGCGTTACATTCACCGTCGCCATTTGAAAAAATCGTGATTGTCTAGTCCCTCCGCATCCAGCCAAAATTCGCCGTGTCCATCCCAAAAAAGCTCCTCGTCGTCGATATCGCCGCCCTTGGCTGGAACCTGGTTTCCCATCTGCCCGAGTTCCAAAAGGCGACAACCGTGTTCCCCGCTGTCACCAGTGTATTCCAGGCATCGTTCCGGACCGGGGCGCCAGTGGGCACGCATGGACTGGTTGCCAACGGGCTTTTCTTTCGCGAATTGCGCAAAGTGCTTTTCTGGGAGCAATCGGCGCGACTGGTGGAAGGGCCGCGAATCTGGGAAAAATTTCGCGCATCGGGCGGCACGGTGGGAATGATGTTCTGGCAGCAGAGCATGGGGGAAATGGTGGACCTCGTGGTGACGCCGGCGCCCATCCACAAGCACGGCGGCGGGATGATCCAGGCTTGCTACACACAGCCCGCCAGCCTTGAAGCGCGCCTGACCGAATCCATCGGCCGACCGTTCAACCTCATGAATTACTGGGGCCCGCTGGCTAATCACAAGTCGAGCGACTGGATCGTTGACGCCACATGCGCGGTGATGGGGATGCCCGAGACTGCCCCCGACCTGCTCCTGACTTATATCCCCCATCTCGACTACGATCTCCAGCGTTATGGTCCCGACAGCAAGCAGGCGAAAAAGGCGCTCAATTTTCTCCTCGATCATCTGACCCGCATCAAGGCCGCATGCCAGAGCCACGGATACGATTGGATTTTTGTGGGCGATTACGCCATCGAACCGGTCAAACGCGGCGCCATCTTTCCCAATCGCGCATTGCGCGAAGCGGGCCTCTTTCAAGTCCGGGATATTCGCTCTATGGATTACACCGATTTCTTTACGAGCCGGGCGTTTGCCGTCGTGGATCATCAAGTGGCACATGTCTATTGCCGCGATGCCCAATCGGCTTTGGAGGCAGCGGAAGTTTTGAAAAGACTGCCCGGGGTCGCAGAGGTGCTCGACCGGGAAGCCCAGTCCGCCCGCGGACTTGCCCATGCCCGCAGCGGCGAACTGATGATTGTGGCCGAGGACGGCGCATGGTTTGCCTATCCTTGGTTCAAGAAAGAGCACGCCCCCGATTACGCGACTCACGTCGATATCCACAACAAACCCGGATACGATCCATGCGAGCTCTTCTTCGGCTGGCCGCCGTTGAGTGTGAGTTTCAATACCGATAAAATCCGCGGATCCCACGGCAGCGCCGGTCCCGGATACGAAATCGCGTGGGCCTCATCGCTCTCAATTTCCGAGCAGCCCAAGAGTGTCCTTGATCTTGTGGGAATCACCCGCGAATGGATGAGTGCGCGTCTTCCTGCTTCGGCCGCGCCAGTTTTGTGAGCCAGTCCGCCCGCGCTTTTCGATGAACCCAATTCATTCCATTCGCCAGCAGATCACTGTGAGCTGGGATTTCCCAGTCGTCTTTACCCACGCGCTTTTCGCTGCGGAAAACCCGGTCCTCCGTGCAACCCTCGACCGCCTCCAGGAACAGCGCCGTCATCGGGCGATGGTCTTCATCGATTCCTTTGTCGCCGCCGGTAATCCCCAGCTTGCCACCCAGGTGACCGATTATTTCAACGCCCATTCCGACATGCTCGATTTGGCGGCTCCCCCCCAAATCGTCCCCGGCGGCGAAGCCATCAAAAATGACTTCTCGCTCGTGGACGGCTTCATGCGCCTGCTGCTGGAAAAGCGGATGGACCGGCAATCATTCGTCATCATCGTCGGTGGCGGAGCGGTGATGGATGCGGTCGGACTGGCTGCGGCCCTGGTCCATCGCGGCCTGCGACAGGTCCG
>JAYUPM010000310.1:0-3643 GCA_043760145.1 Spartobacteria bacterium | reverse complement strand
AGATTCTCGCAGATGACCGCAGATACTAAGCCCCGGAAGCGGACGTCATCAGGATTCGAGTGTTTTGAACGCCAGCCTTGCCCGATCTTCATCTGAGGAAATCTGCGATAATCTGCGTAATCTGTGGAAAAATATGAGGTGTCGCTTCCCGGGGTTGCCGGCAAAAACTCGCAATCGACCTCCTGTGAAAACCACCCGCAAGCCCTTATAGAATGAAGACTCCCGCCCCATTTTTTCCACCATGTGGGATGCTAGTGGATTGAAAATTTTCAATTTCCCCTTTACCCAACGCGCCTCTCCACTTCGGGCCTTTGTGGCTTGGTGATTAAATCAAGCCGTTTTCGGTGTTTGCATTTGGCTTTGAGCCGCTATCTTTCCGCCCCTTCTTAAATCTCCAAACATGAATGTCCTCGTCGAACCGCTTCCAAATTGTCTCACCACCCTGCGTATTGAGCTTGATCCCGAACAAGTCAGCCAAGCCAGGGAGAAGCTGATCCAGGAGTTTGGGAAGACCGTAAAAATCGCCGGATATCGGGCGGGGAAAGTGCCGCGCGCGGTTGTGGAAAAGCGTTTCAAAAAGCAGATCCGCGAAGAACTCGAAGGCAAATTGCTTCGCGAGAGCGCCCGGGAAGCGATTGCTGAGAAAAAGCTTCGGGTCCTGCAGATTGCGAGTGTCGACGATATTGAGATAGGGGAGGACAATCGGATGTCATATACCGCCACCGTCGTTACCCAGCCGGAGTTTGAGGTGCCAAACTATAAAGGGATACCCATCGAGACTCCCTCCAGCGAGGTGACCGACGCCGACATCGACAAGTCACTCGAAGAACTCCGCGAGCAATCCGCTGATTTTGCCGATATTACCGGGCGCGGGGCGGAGATGGGCGATTTCGTGGTGGTTAATTATCAAGGGACCATTGACGGGAAACCGGTGCACGAGGTTTTTCCGAAGGCCGGCAAACCGCTATCCGAGAACGAGGATTTCTGGATCAAGATGACAGAGGAAGCGTTCTTTCCGGGGTATTGCGGCAGCCTGTTGGGAATCAAAGAGGGAGAGACCCGCGAGTTCGACGTGGAAGTGCCATCGGATTTTCCGGTTGAAGGGATGCCCGGGACAAAGATTCATTACACCGTCACGCTCAAGGGATTGAAGGCAAAGACATTGCCCGAAATGAACGATGAATTTGCCCATTCGGTGCTGGAGGGGCGGACCATGGCCCAGCTTCGGGACCTGGCGCGCGTGGAACTTGTGACCCAGAAAACAGCCGAGGTCCAGGGGAGCAAGATCAACCAGGTCATGAAATTCCTTCTCTCAGGCGTGGAATGCGAGTTGCCTGCCAGCATGGTGCGGGCGGAGACCCAGCATATCCTGGGCGAGATCGTCCGGGAAAACCAGTCGCGCGGGATATCCGCGGATGTGCTTAAGGGAAGCGAAAAAGAGCTTGTCGGACTTGCGAGCCAAAACGCCCGGGAAAAGGTCAAAGGCAATTTCATCCTTCATCGCATTGCGGAATTGGAAGGAATCAAAGTAAAGCGGGAGGAAGTCCTTGGCCGGGTCGCGGGCATGGCACGCCAATACAAGATGACCTTCGAGAAGATGATCAAGGAGTTGGAAAAATCCAATGGGTTCGACAAGATTACTGAAGAAATCCTCACAGCCAAGACCCTTGATTTCCTGATTACCAACGCTAGCGTGCCCGGCGTCCCGGCCACCACGTAAGAAATTTTTTCAGGCTTTTTCCGAACTATGATTATCCCGCCACAAAGCAGCATCATCTCGCCCAGCAGCAGCTACTACGTTCCCATCGTTGTCGAGCAGACGGGGCGCGGCGAACGCAGTTACGACATCTACTCGCGTCTCCTTAAGGACCGGATCATTTTCCTTGGCACAGCCATCGATGACGGCGTGGCCAATTCCGTGATCGCCCAGCTCCTGTTCCTGCAAATGGACGATGGGAAAAAGGATATCAGCATTTATATCAACTCGCCCGGGGGCTCAGTCAGCGCCGGCCTCGCCATCTACGACACCATGCAGTTTCTCACCTGCGACGTGAACACTTACTGCATCGGAATGGCCGCTTCAATGGGCGCTGTGCTGCTGGCGGCGGGAACGAAAGGGAAACGGTTTGCGCTGCCCAATTCCGACATCATGATCCATCAGGTAAGCGGCGGGGCCCATGGCACTGCCAGTGATGTGGAGCGGACGGTGGAATACATGTTCAAGCTCAAGAAACGGCTCATCAAGCTTCTTGCCCATCATACCGGCAAACCTGAGGAGACGGTGAAGTTCGATTCGGATCGCGACTATTATATGTCCGCCGATGAAGCCAAAAATTACGGCCTCGTCGATGAAGTCGTCAAGAGCCGCAAAGAAATCAAACCGTCCTCCGATACCGGTGATTCTTCCTCGGCCTCCGGCTCATCCGCCCCATCCAGTCCACTGGCGCCGGAACCCAAAGGGGCCTAAAGTTTCCGCAAACGATCTGTTTCGAGCCGTGATATATTCACTGTCTCTGATTCACCATTCTTAAACCCCAGACTGATTCCTTTCTAGACCATGGCCCGCGCTTCCAATCTCACCATGTGCAGCTTCTGTGGCAAGAGCCACGCCGAAGTGCGCAAGCTTATTGCAGGACCCGGCGTCTATATCTGCGATAGTTGCATCACAGTCTGCAAAGGGATTCTCGACAAGGAACTCAACGAAGATGCCCGCCGCCAATCGACCACGCTCCAGGTCCCCAAACCAATGGAGATCCGGCGCCAACTCGACCAGTTTGTGATCGGCCAGGATCGCGCCAAGAAAACCCTCAGTGTTGCCGTTCACAATCATTACAAACGGATCCTCCATAACCAGTCGATCGGCACGGGCGGCGCGGTCCCGATGGATCCATTGGGCGATACCGAGATCGAGAAGAGCAATGTGCTTCTGATTGGGCCGACCGGTTCGGGCAAAACATTGCTGGCCCGGACCCTGGCCCGCGTCATCGATGTCCCATTTTGCATCGCGGATGCGACCACTTTAACGGAGGCCGGGTATGTGGGTGAGGATGTGGAAAACATCATTCTCCGTCTATTGCAGGCGGCCGATTACGACGTGAAACGGGCCGAGATCGGGATCGTTTACATTGATGAAATCGATAAGATCGGCCGCAAAACCGATAACGTCTCGATCACCCGCGACGTGAGCGGCGAAGGCGTCCAGCAAGCCCTCCTTAAAATCCTCGAAGGCACGGTCTGCAATGTCCCACCACAAGGCGGGCGCAAGCATCCTCACCAGGAATATATCCAGGTCAGCACCGAAAAGATCCTGTTCATCTGCGGCGGCGCATTCGTTGGCCTCGATAAGATGATCCAAAAACGGATGGGCAAAAAGGTGCTCGGGTTCGGTGTGACTGGCCAAACAACGGCGGACCTTGCGGAAATCCCAGCCAGCGAAGCGATTCGGTTTACTGAGCCCGAAGATCTGTTGAGCTTTGGAATGATCCCCGAGTTTGTCGGCCGTCTCCCAGTTGTGACGGCGCTCGATCAGTTGTCCGAGGATGAGTTGGTCATGATTCTGACCGACACCAAGAACGCGATGGTCAAGCAGTTCACCAAGCTCTTCTCACTTGAAGGGGTCGGCCTCAACGTGACCAAGGATGGG
>JAYUPM010000309.1:0-9561 GCA_043760145.1 Spartobacteria bacterium | reverse complement strand
TGGCTGCCGGAGCCTCGGATTACCTCACCAAGCCCTTTGATTCCTCAGAGGTATTCGTCCGCATCCGCAACCTGCTGGAAATGCGCGCCATGCATTCGCAGTTGCAGAATCAGAATTTGATACTTGAGGAGCGGGTGGCCGAACGAACCCGCGAGTTGAAGGCGGCGCAGCAGCAAATGGTGACGCAGGAACGGTTCCGGGCATTTGGGGAAATGGCGGGAGGGATAGTCCACGACTTCAACAACGCACTCATGTCGATCATCGGTTACAGCGAGTTGCTTCTGGGCAGCGTGGAGATGATGTGCGATCCGGCCACGGTGCATCAGTATCTCACCATCATGAACACGGCGGGCCGCGACGCCTCGCAAGTCATCGGCCGTCTCCGGGACTTTTACCGGCCACGCGAAGAAAGCGATGTGTTCACCCCCACAAATCTCAACGACATCGCAGAGCAAGCCGTTCCGCTGACCCAGCCCAAGTGGAAGGACCAGGCGCAAGGATTGGGACGCGTCGTGAAAATGGAACTCGATTTGGCCCATGTGCCGACGGTGATGGCCAATCCAGCAGAGTTGCGGGAAGTGGTGACCAATCTGATCTTCAATGCGGTCGATGCAATGACTGAGGGAGGAACCATCACCCTTCGCACCCGGCAGGAGGGAGACGATGCAATCCTCGAGATCAGCGATACCGGCAAAGGGATGACCGAAGAAGTCCGCCAACGATGCATGGAGCCGTTCTTTTCAACCAAAGGTGAGCAAGGGACCGGACTCGGACTCTCGATGGTCTTCGGCATCATTAAACGCCACGAGGGGACCGTTGACCTTCAAACCACGCTTGGGGTCGGCACCACTTTCTCCCTTAAATTCCCCAGCACGCTCCAAACAGTAGACTCGACCAAGGCTGTGATTGCGCATGTCGAGCGCGTTCTCCGGGTGCTCGTTGTCGATGACGAGTCGGTCACCCGCGACGTGATCTCGATGTATCTTCGCGCAGACGGGCATGATTGCGTGACTGCCGCCAACGCCAACGAAGCCCTCAAATGCATGCAGAACGACGTGTTCGATTTGTTGCTGACCGATCACGGGATGTCGGGAATGACCGGCCTGGAGCTCGCTGCGACCGTGCGATATTCCAGCAGCGACCAGCCGATTATTTTAATGACGGGGTTTGCAGAGGTGAGCACGGATCCGGACAACAGACCACCCGGAGTGGACTTAGTCATTCGCAAGCCTATCTTGCAGAGCGACTTACGATCGGCGCTGCTAACGGTCTTCCGCGGCTTCGCCAAGGCTTGACCCGTTGTCTGACCGGTCTGACACGTCCGATCTGACACGTCCGATCGGTCCGGCGATTGAGCGCGCTACAAACCCGGCAACGTGATCGTAAACGTGGTCCCTTCATTGACCGCGCTCTCAACTTCGATGGTCGCATCCATCGAGCCCAGCAACCATTGCGCAAGCACCAGGCCCATCCCGGTGCCCGCAATCCCGCGCTCCTCCGCATCGAGTCGGTCAAATGCCGTGTAAAGGCGGCTTTGGAGATCTTCACGAATCCCGCACCCGGTATCACGAATCGAAAGGCGCTGAAACCCATTCGCCCCAGGACTTACAGAAAGATGGACCGAGCCGCCATCGTTATTGAATTTGACCGCATTGGAAAGGAGATGGGAGAGGGCTTGAAGCAATCGCGCGCGGTCTGCCATGACTGGCGGACAATCGACCTCACTCACGAGCGCGATCTGGCGGGGGTCCGCCTCGCCACGGATTGCGAGCAGCGCTTCCTCAATGACGTCGCTTAGCAGCACCGGTTCAATCACCGCTTCGGAACCCGCGCTTTCAAGTGATGAAATATCAAGCACCTCATTGACGAGTCGGAGTAGATGATTGGCCCCGCTCAAGACCTGCTCCACGTTCTGGCCCTGTTCCCCTTCCAATGCATCCATCTCCAGGAGCTGGGCATAGCCAATAATCGCGTTGAGCGGGGTGCGCAGTTCGTGGCTGATTCGCGAAAGAATCTCGCTCTTGGCTTGGTTGGCCCGTTCGGCCTGCAGCTTGGCCCGCATCAACGTTTTCTGGGTATTGCTTCGCTCCGTGATATCGCGGGTGACCATTGCAAAGCCCCGCAGTTTCCCGAGCTCGTCAAGAAGCGCCGTGATGACCACATGGGCAAAAAACTGGGATCCATTCTTGCGCAGTCGAAGCCCTTCATCCTGAAAACGTCCGGTGGCTTTTGCCGCGTTGAGTTCGCATTCCACCTTGCTCGCATCGATATCTTCCGGGAGATAAAAATGGGCAATGGATTGGCCGATGATTTCTTCCGCATCATACCCCATCAACCGATGCGCTCCCTTGTTCCAGCTCTGGACCTGACCCGCTGGCGTGAGCATCACAATCCCGTAATCTTCAACCCCTTCCACAAGGAGCGAAAAATTCTCCTCGATCGCCTTCAATTCCGCCTGCGTCTTTTCGCGCGCTTTCATCTCGGTCTCAAGCCGAAGGTTTGCCTCGGAGAGCTCAACAGTCCGCTCCTCGACCCGCGCTTCCAGCTGGGAATGGGAAAGCTGCAACGCTTCCTCGGCGCGCCGACGCTCGGTGATATCGTGCAGGATCGCGACTGCCCCGATTTTCCGGCCTTTGGCATCCACGAGTGGATAACCGCTGGAAAGCAGGCGGCGCGGGCGCCCGCCTTTTGGCGCAATCATGAGTTCGGCATCGATTAACGGATCGCCTTTGAGGGCCCTCATCAGTGGCGCGTCCTCGCCCGGCAACGGGGTGACCCCATCCGGCAAATACAGGTCCGAGTGCTCCGCCCAGCGTTCCGCTGAGGTGGCGCGACGCGAGACTCCGTGAAACTCCCGGGTCGCCCTATTAAGTAATGTCACGATTCCGTTCTGGTCGCAGGCAACGATGCCGTCCTTGACGTTTTCGAGCACGACCCGGAGGAACTCCCGTTCCTGATCGAGGTGTTCGGCCGCCTCGTCCGCCTGATCTTCAAGTAACGCAATTCGCCCGCCGATCCGCAATATGAGGGCCGAAGCAGCAATCGCAATTGCCGTGATATAAAGTGTGGCTCCCACTTCACCGCTAAAGAGACGCGTCCGTTCCCCGAGCCCTCGAAAGGAACCGAGGAGGACCGGCACCAAAATAATCAACGGAATGAGCCGACGCACAAGGGTCCCGCCGGGACCCGGATCCGATAGAGGCAGCATGATTCCGCGGTGTGGCTGAAGTAAAAGAATGGCACAGCCAAGTGCCATCAATGCGAAAGCCCCATGAATCGAGCTGCCGGAGTGCCAGCTCGATTCATAGAGCGGGGTCACTCCGTGCAAAAATGCGGTGAGGGTAAGAAAGCCACCCAACCCGCAAAGCAGTGCCCCCGCTTGACTGGCGAGCAACGCCCGTTGCCCGGGATGAGTCGCCGCGAGCAATCCGATTCCAGCGAAGAGCAATAGCCAGGCTTCGGTTGGGTTCATCGGGAAACGGGGAAGGGCGCCGAGGTATTGTTTGAATAGTAAACGGACCAAATCGATGGAAGCGGCAGCCGTAATGACCTTCACCGCACAGACGGAAACAAGAAGCAGGGCCCCGAGCCGAAGCCAGCGTCCGCCTGCCGGAGCATTCGTGCGCGCGACCCCCAACAAAACGAGGCCGGCCCAAACCAATCCAAGGGCGGTTGCTGGGCTCATGGCGGGCAATCCGGGGAACACGCTCTTTAAAATCCCGGCATCGATCCTCCAGCCAATCAAACCAGCCATGCCGCATACGATCACAAACAGACTCGTTATCTTCGCCACAGATGCGGCCTCTGGCAATCGGTTGCTCCAATGGATTCGCTCAGTGCTGTCACTCATAATGGAAGGTTGGGAGTGGATCCGACAGGGCGATCCGATCCAGCCGATCGGTCCGATCCCTCCGGCACACGGTTACGTCTTTTATGCCTGAATGGAAATTGCGGACTCCGGATCAACCACGGGACCGTGGAGCGATTCATACAGCGACTGTAGAAGAAGTTCAGCGGTGTAAGGTTTGTGAAGGAAAATGCTTACCCCAGCCCGCTCAAGGACGGTCTCAGGCCCGGCCATCGGATAGCCACTCATGGCGATCATCGGCAGCTTGGGATTAATCCGGCGCAGCTCCTGGATGGTTGTCGGCCCGTCCATGACTGGCATCATCAGGTCAATCAATGCGAGCGCTATCTCATCGGCCCGGGCGTTGGCAATGGCAACCGCTTCCACCCCGTTGCACGCCGTCACCACTTGATACCCAAATGCCCTCAGGGTGCAGGAGATCACGTGCCGCACCGCTTCCTCATCATCCACCACCAGAATGAGCTCCCCATTGCCAGGAATCGCTTCCGGCATCGGCTCGGGCCGCGTGCGAGGCGGTTCCGTGGCAATTGGCAGGCAAAATTTAAAACTCGACCCGACCCCCACTCTGCTCTCGACCGCCAGAAAACCGCCATGCGCCTTGGCAATACTCAAGGCTGTGGATAGCCCAAGCCCGGTCCCTGATCCACGCATCTTGGTGGTAAAGAATGGCTCGAAAATCCGTTCGAGTGTTGCCTGATTCATCCCGGTCCCTGTGTCGCGCACCGTTATGAAGACGTGCGGACCCGGTTTCGAATTGCTGTGCAGCCCACAGTAAGCCGCATCCAGCACAATATTCTCTGCACTGATCTCCAGGACGCCCCCCTCCAGCATTGCATCCCGCGCATTGATGCAAAGATTGAGAAGCACCTGATAGAGCTGCGTCGGATCGGCATTGACCGGCCATAAATCCTCAGGGATCGTCGACTTCACTGTGATTGTTTTTGGGAAGGTCTCCGCCGCGAGCTTGGCCAGCTCCACAATCAAATGAGCCGGCAGGAGCAGCAGCCGTTCGCCGTCGTCTCCGCGGGCGAATTGCAGGAGTTGTCCCACCATGGAGGAAGCCCGGGCGGTGCTCGTCTCAAGCACCTCAAGCATCTGCCGGCGCGGCGCATCGTTGTCGTCGTCCTGGAGCAATCCTATGGCGAGGAGAATCGGCCCGAGCGCGTTGTTGAGGTCGTGCGCGATTCCTCCCGTTAATGTCCCAATGCTTTCCATCCGTTGAACCCGAAGGAATTGCCCTTCAAGTTTTCTCCGTTCGGTGACGTCGCAATTGACCACCAGGATCGAAAGCGGCCGCCCTTGCTCCGTCCGGACAAGGCTCCATCGGGTTTGCACAATGATCTCATCCCCATCCTTGGTGACGTGGTGGACTTCCCCTTCCCATCTGTCCTGGGCACAAAGAATCGCAAACGTTGATTCAAAACTTCCCGCGCCCTGGGTCAGCAACTCGCTCTCCTTTCGGCCCACCGCTTCCCCTGCGGTCCACCCGTAAAGGCGCTTCGCACTTTCATTCCAAAACTCGATCCGTTCATCGGTCTTTAAGACGATGACCGCAGCCCCGGTCTGGTCGAGGAGTGCGGATTGCTCGCGTATTTTTCCCCTGGCCACCACCAATTCCTCACGCTGCTGGGTTGCCTGCTTTTCGAGGGTATTGAGCCGCGCGCTCACCGTTCGCGCCCAATCGCCCTTCGGGCCCAGTGTCCTCGAAATTTCGAGGACCCGGCTGGGAGCGAGCGGTTGTTCCGCGAAGGAAAGGTGTTCGGCCCGGGAAAGCTTGGGCTGCAACTCAGCCGCAAGGCCGGGGAGTGCGCTGCAAACTACAATCTGGACCGCGCCGTCTGCCTGCCAGAGCCGTTCCGCGGTTTCAATCAGCTGAACGGTCACCGTGGACGCTTCCAAAAATACCACCGTAAATGGGGAGCCCTTCCCTTCTGCCTCCTGAATCAACGCCACCCCTTCACCCCCCCCGGGCGCCACCTCCACTTCGTATCCGGCGATTGAATCCGTTTCCAGCCCCTGCCCAGCGCCTTCCCCAACGCCGGGCGCCGTCCGAAAATCAACTCCGGGCGCACAAACGTCGCCGATCAAGAGAACTCGTCGTCGGACACGATTTGAGTGATGGGGAGAACTCATACAGTTTTCGGTCTCGGAGATTGAGCGGACGGCGTGCCAGAAGCGGTAACTATTGTTTGAATCCGGGGCGCCTTGCGATTCATGATACCAACCAGGGAGCTAAACGCTGTCTATTTCTCACAGATGCAAATTCGCTCCGCCACATTTCTCGTTAGCGCCCCCAACCTCGACGCGTGCCCCCCCTCTGCGTGGCCCGAGTTCGCTTTCATCGGCCGCTCCAATGTCGGGAAATCCTCGTTGCTCAATTTGATCGCAGGCACCACGGCCCTGGCAAAAGTCTCGACGACCCCAGGTCATACGCAGCTCATCAATTTCTTCTCCATTAACAACGCCTGGACCCTCGTCGATTTGCCCGGATACGGATACGCCCGCACCCTCAAACAGGGCCAGGTGCCTTTCGAAGAAATGATCTCCGGATATTTAAGCCGCCGATCCAACCTCGCCCGCGTCTTTGTTCTCATTGATTCCCGCCATTCGCCCCAACTCATCGACCTTGAGTTTATTCAGTGGTTGAGCGGATGCCAGGTCCCATTCGCCCTGGTTTTTACCAAGGCCGACAAATCCAAGCCGACACTGGTGCAAGCCAACATCGAAAGTTTTGGAGCCCGCTTGGGGGACTGGTCGATCGATCCTCCAGCCGTTTTCATTACATCGGCCCAAACCAAGGCCGGCCGCAACGCGCTTCTCGCTTATATCCAAAAAGCCCTGGGCTGAAAATTTGGAAACCTGCGCTACGTTGCAGGCATCGCTTCGCGATGGTTTGGTCTTGGGTCTTTTTCCGCTCCCCATGCGGTCAATTGATTCGTTGTATCTTCCAGAGTTTGGATAGCCCGTAAATCAGGGCCGCGGGCTTGACCAGGATAAGAAAGAGGCGCACCAATCCCCCCAATACCCGGGTCGTCGGCAGCAAACGTAACAGATACCCTGCCCCCAATGCCCACATCAGCGAGCGCAACGGGTTTCGCTGGGTCTCTGCCACCACATCATCAAGGCAACGGTTCACGTTCGCCTTTGCCAATGCCATGCCCTCTTCAAGGAATTGGTCCGGGTGCATCCCGTTGGATGCGAGGTCAGGTTGCGGTCTGGAAACGGTTTTTTTAGCGGGCATAGATTAGTCTATATGGAGTTTGCTGCCCCAACGGCTAAAGAACTTGCGGGCGGTGGCGGTATAATCTTCGCGTTCCTCATGGGCCGCACTCCACCCCACAAGGAGGCCAAGCAGCAAGCCCACGCCAAACACGCCCAACACTGAGATCGCTGGGTATTCACGCACATAGCGTTCGCCGGTGCCAAGGGCTTCCCCAGCTTTTTCCCTGGTCGATGCCCAGGCTTGTGTGGCGCGTTCTGCCGCAGCATGCGCCGCAGCGGCAGCAGAAGTCGGAGTCGACATTGTCGGTATTTCGGACGGATTATTATAGTTCATTTGAGTAAGTTTCTGTGAATGAGATGGGGTGCCCGGTGGATTCGGAACCCACCGACCCCTCTCTCGTTTCCATTGATTCGTGGCAGGATGCTATTTTGCGCCTAAATGGACGCAAATTAGTGCCTTTAATCCCCGGTTCCACTAGACACAACGGGCGCGCCCATAGGTCCTTGAGATCGCGATGATGTTCCGGACTGCGAACACGCACGAGTTTGAACTGTTGAAACACAGGCATCCCATAGGAAGTCGGAAGAAAGGTCGGAAGATTTGGGGTGGAAACATTTTCTTGCCTATAATTTTCCTGCCTACGTTCCCAAAAATTCCATCATTGAACCCCTGATGGAAGTCTCTCACTGGGTCCGCAGATTGCGGGGATTTTAACCGCAGATGTCCGCAGATTTACTGAGTCCAATAATTGCAAAGGTCTGCGCCTTTCATCTGCGAAAATCTGCGATAATCGGCGTAATCTGTGGATAAATATTAGACGTCTTGGAACTTCGGGGAGGGTTGACCACAGATGTCGCGGATTTTCGCAGATGGGGAGAAAGCCGAACCAAACTTTTTCCGCCCGGGTTCTTTATCTGCGTTTATCCGAGTTATCTGCGGTTAAAAATTCCGGGGTTTGCGGGGAGGGTTAACCACAGATGTCGGGGATGTCGCGGATGTCAGGGATGGCCCACGGAAGACACTGAATTACACAGAAACTACGCTAACCCAAAAAGTTTCCGTGGATTTCCGTGTATTCCGTGGGCCAAACTCTCCGCGTTTTTCTTCATCTGCGTCCCTCTGAGAAATCTGCGGTTCAAACTCCGGATTTTTTTAACCGCAGATGACACAGATTCTCGCAGATGACCGCAGATACCAAGCCCCGGAAGCGGACCTCATCAGGATTCGAGTGTTTTGAACGCCAGCCTTGCCCGATCTTCATCCAGGAAATCTGCGGTAAACTGCGTAATCTGTGGAAAAATGTGAGGTGTCACTTTCCGGTGTCACCTGCAAAAACTCGCGATCGACCTCCTATGAAAACCACCCGCAACCCCTTATAGAATCAAGACTCCCGCCCCGTTTTTTCCACCCTGTGGGATGGTAGTGCTGTTGAAACATGATCAGTGTCTTGAAAATGCCTGCGCTTCATCGCGATGCGGCTATTGTTGCTCATGCAAATCTTCGTCGCCGCCAGCGAGATCCTGTCCGATTGGGTCGCAATCGAGATCGCGGTTCTCCAGATTCTGACAGTCTTTTTCCTCGTTTTCCTCAACGGCTTCTTCGTTGCCTCGGAATTCGCGATTGTCAAAGTGCGCGACAGCCAGATTGCAGCGCTCGCCGGCCAGGGCATCAAGCGGGTAAAGTTGGCGCGCCACGTTATCGCGCATCTGGACGCATACCTCTCTGCAACACAACTCGGGATCACCCTGGCCAGCCTCGCCCTCGGATGGGTTGGCGAACCGTTCATTGCCCATATGCTGCACCCGGTCTTCGCACTCGCCGGGGTGGAATCAGCAGCCTTCATCACCACAGCCTCATTCGCGATTGCGTTTGGGATTATCACATTTCTGCACATTGTCCTGGGTGAGCTGGCGCCCAAATCGTTTGCCATCCGCAAGCCCGTGCAGACCACCCTTTGGATCAGTGGGCCGCTCCAACTTTTTTACCGGGTTTTCAAGCCCGCGATCTGGATACTTCAAGGCGCGGCCAATCTTTTGCTCAAGCACGTTTTTCACATGGTGCCGGTGCGCGACCATGAACTCGCGCACAGCGAGGAAGAACTGCGCATCCTCCTCTCCGAGAGCGAGAAGGCGAAGACGCTCACTGCCATCGGGGCACGCATTTCATCACGCGCCTTTGGTCTGCAACATCTCACTGCGCGCGACATCGCCACTCCACGGCCCGAGGTCGTCTTTCTCAATGCCAGCGACTCTTTCCCTGAAAATTTGCGATGCGCGAAACGCTCCGGACACACTCGGTTCCCGCTCTGCGGCGGACACCTCGACGAAACAATCGGCCTCATTCACATCAAAGACATGATCGCGCTTGAGGGCGAGCCGGCACCGGAGTTGGCTGCGATCAAACGCGATCTGCCCACGGTCCCTGAAATGATGACACTGGAGAAGCTGCTGGAAGTCTTTCTTAACAGCCA
>JAYUPM010000308.1:0-3655 GCA_043760145.1 Spartobacteria bacterium | reverse complement strand
TTGGACGCTGCACCGGGGCTTGATCGTTGATTTTACAGCGGAAGGGGATGTGGCAACGATCGACAATTTTACACTGGGGTCACGGATCATTGATTATTGGACGGAAACCCCATGGCGCATTGCCAGTTCCAATTTGGCAGCGCAAAACCTTTCCATCCCTGAGCTCCATGAATACCTGCGCTTCAACAGCGATTTTCCGCGCGCCCAGCTTGCGTCGTATCGAACATTGCTCGATCACCGATGGGCGCTGCCATGGTCGTGCCTGGTGGTGGTTTTTATAGCGGCCCCGCTTGGAATTGTGTTTTCACGCCGGGCTGTCCTGGCCGGCGTGGCCAGTTCGCTCTCGCTCTTTTTAGCGATGTTCTTTGTGACTGAGTTCTGCCTCGTGCTTGGAAAAGGCGCGCATATCCGGCCCGATGTCGCCGCATGGTTTCCCAATATCTTCTTTGGCCTCATCGGTTTGCTGCTTCTCTATTATCGTTCCACCAATCGCGACCTTCCCCGCTTCGGGTTCGGCCGCAAATAATCCTTTATTCATGACCACCGATTGGACCATTCAGAGCCGGGCTGACCATTGCTCGATAACCGGCACTCATTTTGCCGAGGGCGATTTTTTTTACACCGTTCTTTACGACGAGAAGACAGGGTTCCGGCGGGAGGATATCAATGAAGCGTCCTGGGCGGCGCGGAGCAAGGAGGGGCCGCAACCGTTCTCGTTTTGGCGCTCGAAGTTTGAGCTCCCCCCAGCCACGGCCCCAGAGGCGCTTGGCAAACAAACCGCGGAGGATTTGTTGCGCCGCTATATGGCCGACAACGCCCCGGAGCATTCCAACGTCCGATACATCCTGGGGCTCATGCTTGAGCGAAAGCGTTTGCTCAAGGAGGTCGAAACCAAGTCGGCCGAGGACGGTTCATTGACGCGGATTTATGAGCACTCCAAGACAGGCGAAGTTTTCGTGATCCCCGATCCGCAATTGCGGCTCGATCAAATGACCGCCGTGCAAACCCAGGTCGCCGATCTGCTCCAGTAGCGCTGGGGCCATAGGTCTTATAGGACGCATGTAACCTATGATGGACGCTCGCATCCGGAGCGCCCGCCCTCTAATTTCCTCCTCGATGCTCCCCTGGTTCCAAAATCAATTTCCGCTTTATCTCGCCCCTATGGCCGGCGTGACCGAAACGGTATTCCGCCAGCTCTGCAAAGAGCACGGCGCCGATGTCATGGTCAGCGAGTTCGTTTCCGCCGAGGGGGTTTTTCGCCGGAACGAGCGCACCCTCGAGTATCTCGATTTTGTCCCCGCCGAACGGCCCTTGGGTGTCCAACTTTTTGGAGCCGATCCTGCGCACCTCGGCGAGGCGGCCCGGATGGTTGTCGACTGGAAACAGCCCGATTTTATTGACCTCAATTTCGGCTGCCCAGTCAGCAAAGTGGTCTCAAAGAATGGCGGTTCTGCTTTGCTGAAGGATTGTCCGCTCCTCGAAAAAGTGGCGCGCGGCGTTGTGAATGCCGTCGCTCCATTTCCCGTGACCGCGAAAATCCGGATCGGCTGGGACCGCAATACGATCAACGCGACAACCACCGCCCGGATTCTTGAGGACGCAGGCATTCGCGCACTTGCAGTCCATGGCCGGACAAAGGAACAGGGTTACAGCGGCGAAGCCGATTGGGATGTGATCGCCCAAGTCGCGCAAGCCGTCCAGATCCCGGTGATCGGGAATGGCGACATCAATGGGGCGCTCGATGTGGAACGCCGCCGGCAATGCGGAGTCCGCGGGATCATGATCGGTCGCGCGGCGATGAGCGCCCCGTGGATTTTTCGCGAGATCAAACATTACCTGGCGACCGGCGAGATTCTGCCGCCGCCCTCGCTGGAAGAACAATGGGGGCACATCGCGCGTCATTGCCGCCTGACTGTTGCCCGCCGGGGCGAGGAGCGGCACACGATGCATTCGATGCGCGCCCGTTTAATGGCTTACTCGCGCGGGATGCCTGACGCCAAAGCGTTGCGTAACCGCTTTTCACAGGTCGGCTCGCTCGCGGATTTGGATGGGATCGCGGCCGAGAACATTGCCCGCCAGAAAGAATCGCCCTGTCCACAAAGCGTTCCCGATGCGATGGTCTCCCCTCGATAAGATCATGGCTGACGAAATTAAATTTAAGATTGGGAACGAGAAGCTTGTCAAAATCACCGAGACGGCGGGTTTGAAACTGACCTCGCTTCTAACCAAACAAGGCCGTCCCAATGGGGCGTTGCGGGTCGCAGTCATCGGCGGCGGCTGTTCCGGTCTCCAATATAAAATGGATCTCGTGGATGGGCCGGCGCATCGCGATATCATCGTCCCATCGGCCGGGGTCCGTGTGGTGATTGATCCCAAAAGCGCCCTCTTTGTCAGCGGCTCGCTTCTGGATTACAGCGATGATCTGCAAAAGGGTGGATTCAAAGTAACCAACCCCAACGCGGTCGCCCACTGTTCCTGCGGCGAGAGTTTTACTGCGTAAAGGAGAGGCGGGCTTCCAGCCGCCTTTCAAGTCACAAAACAAACCAAATTCTTGCAAGTGTTATCATCATATGATCGTATGATAACATGATTCGCACGCAAATCTCCGTGGATGAACCGCTCTACAAACGCGCCAAACTCCTCGCCCGGAATCGCGGGATTTCCCTCGCCGAGCTCTGCCGACGCAGCCTGGAGGAGACAATCGCCAAGGAGCCTAGCGCTAAACCTTGGATGGCATATTCCGGGATTCTTGAGGGTTCGCCCGCCGACAGCCAATCGGTTGATGCTGTGGTTTACGGACGCGTGGCACCATGAGTGCCGCAGTGTTTCTAGACAGCGGCATTTTCATCGCCCTGATGAGCCGAAATGACCACTGGCACGAGCAGGCCGCCGCGCTTTTCAGCGGCCCAACCCCGCGATGGTCAACCTCACTCCTCGTCATTTCGGAATCCTACAGCTGGTTCCTTCACCGCATGGGGGAAGAACAGGCGCGCCTCTTTCGGCAATTCATCGAGAACCTGAAAAACTTGCGGATTCTTGAGGCCACGGTTGCGCATCATGCCGATGTGACGGATATGCTGGATCGGTTTCGGGGAACAAAACTCACATATGTCGATGCATCGAGCCTGGTGCATCTTGGGCAAAAAAAGATACGGGTCGTCTGGTCAACGGACCATCATTTGGGCTTGGGCGGAGCCGAGGTGCTTCCCAGATCGTGACGTAATCGCAAGGATAAGAAATCAATCCTGCTCGTGATTGGCAAATGATGTCGCTTCTGGCGGATCATCCCAACGTGGTTTTCAACTATTTTCGCGGCGGGCTGGGGACTTGCGATGTGCGTATGCGGTGATGCTTCTGTAATCGTCCTTCGTCCTCGTCCTTCGTCCTCGTCCCTCGTCCTCGTCCTTCGTCCTCGAAAGAAATCGGAGCGGCGGCTTTCCAGCCGCCTTTGGGTTAAATAAGGCAGGCGGCTGGAAAGCCGCCGTTCCGGATGTTGGGGACTTTCGAGGACGAGGACGAGGACGAAGGACGATGGGACAATGGACGATGGGAGGATGCTAGTGTAGCCCGCCTTACGGCTTGCACATTATAATTGTCTGGCTAACGTGAGGAATGCGAACCGCACCACTTATCAAGTTGACCAAGGCAGAACAGG
>JAYUPM010000307.1:0-3661 GCA_043760145.1 Spartobacteria bacterium | reverse complement strand
CTCATCGCAATGCAGGTTTGGAAACCTGCGACACGGCAGACTTGGAAGTCCGCGCTACGTTCTGCCGCCACGACCAAAGATGTGGGTAATGCTTAGAGTCCTCTGCCGCTTTCGGAAGCGCTTTTCCTACCCCGGAATTTTAACCGCAGATAACTCGGATAAACGCAGATAAAGAACCCGGACCGAATAAGTTTGGTTCGGCATTCTCCCCATCTGCGTTATCCGACATCTGTGGTTAAAAAATTCTCGCTCTGTGGGATGGCTGTGAGGCAAGAAAATGTTTACATCCCAAATCTTCCGACCTTTATATACAGCAGCGGCCCAAAACCTTGTCGGCGTTTTCGCGCGCCCCATTTTTACCACATGAAATACATTCTCTTGTTCATCTGTATGGCAGCGTTGACTGCGTGTAACCGGCCTCCACCGGTGCCACCGACGCCTAGCGCCCCAGTAAAGCCGTCGAGGACCGGTGGATTTGTCAATTCGCTGGGGATGAAGTTTGTGCCGGTGCCTGGGACGAACGTGCTGTTCAGCGTGTGGGAGACGCGGGTGCAGGACTACAAGGTGTTTGCAGCTGAGACGAGGCGGGAGTGGTCGATGCCTGACTTTGAGCAAGGGCCGACTCACCCTGCGGTGAATGTGAGTTGGGAGGATGCGGTGGCGTTTTGCACATGGCTGAGCAAGAAGGAAGGGCAGATGTATCGGTTGCCGACGGATGCGGAGTGGAGTGTGGCAGTGGGCTTGGGGGCGGAGAGCGGGGAGACGCCGGAGGCGAAGAGCAACAAGGCAGCGGGCTATCCTTGGGATACAGTTTGGCCGCCGCCGCGTGGAGCGGGGAATTTCAAGCAGGAATTGAAGGTGGATGACTTTGCAGAGACGGCGCCTGTGGGGAGCTTTGCGGAGGATCGGCATGGGCTGTATGATTTATCAGGCAATGTGTGGGAGTGGTGCGACGACTGGTATAACACGGAGAAAGACTTCCGCGATTTGCGCGGAGGTTCGTGGTTCGGTGATGCGGAGACCAGTCTGCGGTCGTCGTCTCGCAACCGCGGTCATCCCACGCTTCGCTTCGGCAGCTGCGGGTTCCGTTGTGTTATGGCGGTGTCTGGCGGCTAGGCTCCTTTACCCATTTTCAATCGCCCCCGCTCGGCAACACCCCCCCCTTAACTAAGCGCCATTCGCACCTGTCCCTTTCCTCATGTTGCCGCATGACACGGACTCTGCTAGGGAAATGGCATGGCTTTCCGGCTGGCAGATCTCGTTCTCGGGGGTTCACTTTATCACAGCGGGCCCCACAGGATTCACGGCCGCATCTATTTGCGGGGCCGGGAATCGCCTATCATGATCGAGCTCACGGGCGCTCCCTCAAAGGATTTGGTTGGCCGCAATTTCGAGTTCGAGGTCGAGGCAAACGATCGGCCCCCAACCGATGAGGACCGTGAGCGGGCTGCGCAGGTCAAGAACCAGCAGATTGGGCCCACTGGCGAAATGACGGCGGCCCGCCTGGTAAAGAGCTGCGATTGTCCCCCCGGAGAAATGTATCTCCGGTCAAAAATGGGCGAGCCTTTGCCCACCCGCTGGGAGCGCTGCCTTTACCTCGAATGGTTCAGTCAGAATGGACGGGTCCTGATTGAACTGGCCAATCCCAAACTCCACTTTCTCGATGGCCGCGACGCGCCCTCAGTGGCACACGCCCCGGAATTGGGTGCTGGCGGATCAATCGTTCCCGCCCCGGAATGGGACCTGGCCGATGATGACGATAATGATGACGACGATGATGGGGCCGATGCGATTCCTGATTTCCCGCCAACTGACGTTGATTTGACGGACGATGAGGATCCGGGTTACGGCCTGATCCCGGAAGAGTTAACCCGCGAACTTGAAGATTCTGCCCGCCAGACAGACCAGAAAATCGGTCAATCCGAGGGGGTATCCAAAATGATTGAGGAGTTCGAGTTGCTCGAAAACTTGATGGAAAAAGGAGGCCCGGAAATACCGATCCGCGAGTTGTTGGACGGGATCGAGGTTCCCGCTTCGGACGCGGATCTGACCGAAGAAGAGGCGGAACAGGCGGTTAAGGTTGTGCTCGCGCAGCTGGCACTGGCGGGAATCGCTTTTGAAATCTGCGAACATCTTTCAATGCGCGAGGCTTACCGGATCTTGATGGAGAAAGTATGCGACGACACCATGTTCCCCCAGATGAGTGCGACCTCCTATGTCGATCACTTTTCCACCTCCGATTACTGCAAGAAATGCCAGGAGGAATTCGGCGACCCTGCAGCGGACGATATTCCCTTCTAACGGGTATCTTGGATTGCTCTCACTCTCACTCGTTTGAGGTTCTCTATTGGCGGTCAAAGGCTTGAAAACCGCGAATGGACGCGAATGGACGCTAATGGGGAGGGAGACAGAAGTCCGTCTCTGCCTGTTCCTTATTCGCGTCCATTCGCGTTAATTCGCGGTTTCATTTCCCTCCTGGCTTTTAATTAAGCGGAATGAGGTCATTCAGGCTTTTGCAGTCAGCGCGGTTCGGCTTGAATCGCCCCGTGTATAAATGGATCTGCTCGATCTTGGGTTCACTGGTCGTCGCTTGCGGGGGGCAATCGGCAGTCTCCACGTTTCAACCGCGCCAAGCCGCCCCGGGGGTCATGCAAGTCGGGCGTATCGCGAATCCCACAATCACTGAGAGTTCAGGGGTGACGGCTGCCCGGGTGCCGGGGCGTTTCTGGACCCATAGCGATGGAGGCGGTTTGCGCGGGCTTTATGCAATCGACAAGGCTGGCCAGGCGATTGGTGAATTTCGCGTTTCCGGGCCTTTCTTCCATGATTGGGAAGACATCAGCAGCGATGGGCGGGGCCATCTTTTCCTCGCCGATACTGGCAACAACGAAGCACGGCGCGAAGAGATTGCCGTGCACCAGATCGATGAACCCGATTTAACCAAGATCACCACTGGAACAGTCCCGATTACCCGGACATGGAAACTGCGTTTCCCCGGGAAACCGTTTGATTGCGAGAGCCTATTTGTGTGGGGCGAACACGGTTACTTGATTTCCAAGGTCGGCAACGACGCACATGCCGGGCTCTACCGCTTCGGGCTGGCCGATGACGCCAAGGTTCAGACGCTTGAATTAATCGGGGAACTCCCAATCGATTCGCCGGTAACCGGTGCCGCCATCTCACCCGACGGATCTTCGCTTGGTATCGTCACAAAAGGCGGGGCGTATCTTTTTGAAATCGATGGTGAGCTTGAGAAGGCTTTGAGGAAGAAACCGTTCCGGTGCAAGTTTCGTCATGAAAGTATCGAGGGCTGCACGTTCATCCCGGAGGGTCTGCTGGCAACAGCCGAGTCCCGTGAGATCTTTGTCTTCAGCAACGAATCTTTCGAAAAGAAATCCGGCAAAAAGAAGCGGTAAGAAAAGCGGAAAGCGGAAAGCGGAAAGCGGAGGGGGGAAATCGGAGGGCGGAGAGCGGAGGGCGGAACCAACACAGCAAGCCGCCGCTATTAATTATCATCCGAAACTCCGTTCTCCTTATCCGCGATAATCCGCGTCATCCGTGGTTAAAAATTCTTACCTGATGTTCGCTTATTAAGACGAGGGATTCACGTCCGGAAATCTTGATCCAGGAGCAGGTCGAATTGGGTCATGAGGTCTTTGAG
>JAYUPM010000306.1:0-3675 GCA_043760145.1 Spartobacteria bacterium | reverse complement strand
AGCTTGAGTTGGAGGGCAGCGGCCTCTTTCTGATGAAAATCGCATTGAGCCAGCCAGACCTTCTTTTCCTCGGTAAGGGTCCCCAGCTTTTCTTTAAGGACTTTATTGATGAAACTGGCATCAATGTTGTCCAGGTTCCGCTTGGACTGCGTAGATTCCGCGCTCCTGGGAGCGGCCCCAGGGACAACTGGCTTCGCCGCCGTCTTTTGTGCAGCTGTAGCGTTTTGTGCTTCCGCATTTTTCAGGGCTTCCAGTTTTTCCGATTCCCGCGCCCGTTCCCGTGCTTCCCGCTCTTCGATCCTCCGGGTCTTCGCGCTGTCCTTTGGCATTCTATCCCAATCGTCGCCCGGTGCCCGGGCGGGTTTGCTATTGGCCAGCGTGGATTTGAGATCCGACATGTATTTGTCGTAGTCGCTCATAACTTTTAGTAGGTTATTGAAGGCAACTAGTTATTACCCCTACATTCTCATTTATGAAAGGGTTTTTATGGGAAATACCCCCCAAATGTGGCTTGGGCGCAGGGCAATTTGGGAGGGTCCGACAACCGGATTAGCCAATTGAACCTGAAACGAACCGGATACCGGCGGGCTTCACCAATTTTCAACAAGGCTCATCAGAAGCCGCACGCCGAAGCCGGTGGCGCCCTTGGCCTGGTCGCACCGATCCCGCTCCTGGTGCGCTGTGTAAGCGATGTCGAGATGTGCCCACGGCGTTTTCTCCGCAAAATATTTCAAGAAGGCTGCTGCTGTGCATGCCCCGCCGAGTCGTCCGCCGCTGTTCTTCAATAGCGCAACATCACTCCGGATCTGATCGTCATACTCGGAGAAAAGTGGCATTGGCCAGAGGCGTTCCCCGGTCGATTCCGCAGCGGCGAGGATGCGCTCCTTGAGAGCGTCCTGGGAACTCCAGAGCCCGGCGGCGTGTTCGCCCAGGGCAACTCCGCATGCGCCCGTGAGTGTCGCCAAATCGACAATGGCTGAAGCCCGAAATTTCTTCCTCGCGTAAGCGATGGCATCGGCAAGAACGACCCGGCCCTCGGCATCGGTATTGATGATCTCGATGTGTTTGCCGTCGTAGGTGGTGATGATATCGCCGGGACGATAAGCCGTCGCGCCCGGCATATTCTCGGCACTGGCGATGATCCCAATGACATTGCGTTTGAGCCCCAGCCGGGCAATGCCCGCCATTGCCCCAAGCACTGCCATCCCGCCGCATTTGTCGAAAATCATCTGTTCCATTTTAGCGGCCGGCTTGATGGAGATGCCGCCACTGTCAAAGGTGATTGCCTTGCCCACCAACGCGAGTGGCGGCTGGGATTTTGGGCCGCCCCGGTGCTGGAGAATAATCAAACGCGGCCCGCGCTGGCTGCCATTGCCGACTGCGAGCAATCCGCCAAATTTGCCGGCGCGCAATTTCGGTTCATCGAGGATGGTCACGGCGAGGCCCGTATGCCGGGCGATAGTTACTGACTTGGCCGCGAGAGTTGCCGGGTAAAGCAGGTTGCCCGGTTGATTACCAATATCCCGCGCAAGATTGGTTGCTTCCGCAACGACCCGGCCATGCTCGCCCTCGCGCCTGGCGGACTTTAATTTCGCTGCAAGCACCAGGACGCGCACTGTTTCAAGCGCCTTGGTTTTCTTCGTCGTGAATTGCTCGAACCGGTAATCCGCCAGGATCAATCCTTCAACCACCGCTCCAGCAAACTGCGGCCATTCCTCCAAATGAACTGCGAGCCGGGCGTGGCCGATTCTCTTTAAGAACATCGCCGCAGTGCCGGCCGCCCGCCGCAGGTGGTGGGCGCCGAGCTTCTCGCGATCGCCCAAGCCGATATAAAGCGCGGCTTTCTCCCTCAAATAAATGAGCGAGTTGGGGCGGCCCGAGAATTCCTCCTCGGAGATCGTGGTCGCGAGTTCTCCGCGCTGATCGCGAGTAATAAAGCGGACGGCGATTTCACCGGGCTTGGCGGGGCGGGCGTCGAATGAGAGCTTCACAGTTGGACGACTTGGGCCGACTTGATCTCTTCCACGGCAAGAAGCTCCTTCATCAAGTTTTCATCCGGAACGGAATCCAGGTTGAGGACAGTGAGCGCCTGGCCCCCCACTTCATTACGGCTCAACGACATCCCCGCGATGTTGACTCCGTGCTTTCCAAAAAGTGTCCC
Organism: Spartobacteria bacterium; assembly: GCA_043760145.1. Classification (GTDB taxonomy): domain Bacteria; phylum Verrucomicrobiota; class Verrucomicrobiia; order Chthoniobacterales; family Chthoniobacteraceae; genus CAIURC01. The sequence continues at coordinate 1,514 of JAYUPM010000306.1, read as the reverse complement.
GACGTGCCCAACGATTCCGGGCCGGTCGTTGTTCTCGAGCAAAAACAGAACCCCTTCCGGTTTGGCTTCCACATGGCGTCCGTTGATTTTCACGATCCGCGGCGTGCTCCCAAAAAATGTCCCCGCCACTGAGACCCAGCCGGTTTCTCCCGCCGCCGTGAGTTCAACCAGTTCCGTGAAATCGCCAAACGCACTTTCGCGGGACTCGGTGATTTTCAGCCCGATGGTTTCAGCGAATGCGGGCGCGTTGACCACGTTGACATCGCCGCCGCCAGCTTGCTGAAGGAACCCCTTGAGGATCGCCCGGGTGATGGCCGTGGTATCGACCTCGTTAATCTTGCCGCTGAAATTGATATTCAATCCGTCGCATCGCTTCGCAGAAATCTGTGAAAGGAATCGGCCAAGCTTTTCCCCAAGCGCAAGGTGCGGCCCGATGATCGCCAGCGTCTTCGCATCAATGCTCGGCATGTTGACCGCGTTGCGGATCTCGCCTTCCAACAATGCCGCGCGAATCTGCTGGGCCACTTCCAGTCCAACCCCTTCCTGCGCTTCGGCCGTTGACGCTCCGAGATGCGGCGTAAAGATGATGTTCGGGGCGTCGCGCAATGGTGAATCAGCCGGGAGCGGTTCCTGTTCAAAAACATCGAGCGCGGCTGCGGCGATGTGTTTGTTCTTGATGGATTCGAGCAGGGCCGCTTCGTCGATTAATCCGCCGCGTGCGCAATTGATGATCCGGGCACCTTTCTTGGTAATGGCCAGGCGCGGGATGTTGAGCATGTGCTTGGTCTCCGGGGTGAGCGGCATATGCATGGTGATGAAGTCGGCTTGAGGGAGGATATCGTCGAGTTTCTCGACCAGCTCGACCTGGAGCGACCTGGCCCGGCTGGCCGAAAGATACGGGTCGTATGCAAGGACCCGCATCCCGAAAGCCAGGGCGCGCTTGGCGATCTCGGTGCCGATCCGGCCCATGCCCAATATGGCGAGGGTCTTGCCGTAAAGTTCCACACCGATAAAAGATTTGCGCTCCCACTTGCCGCTTTTTACAGACGCGTCCGCCTGCGGGATGTTTCGAGCAATGGAGACCATTAGTGAGAAAGCGTGTTCGGCGGTGGAGATCGTATTTCCTCCGGGCGTGTTCATCACGATGATCCCGCGCTTTGTTGCCGCCTCGACATCCACATTATCGACTCCGACCCCGGCCCGCCCAATCACCTTAAGATTCGTTGCCGCCTCAACGACCCGCGCATTGACCTTGGTTTCGCTCCGCACAATGAGGGCGGAATATTGGCCTATGATTTCGAGCAGTTCCTCTTCCTTGAGCCCGATCTTCACGGTGACATCGAGCAGGCCGCCAACGGAGAGCTCCTGGATTCCGCGCTCAGCAATCGGATCGGCGACAAGGACTTTTGGTTTGGTCATAAGAAAGAAAAAGGGGGTGATTCTTTGCACCGCCACGGAAAGCGCAAACGAAAAATCGGAAGTCGGAGGTCGGAGGTCGGAGGACGAGAGATCGG
>JAYUPM010000305.1:0-1534 GCA_043760145.1 Spartobacteria bacterium | reverse complement strand
TTCGCCGCGCCGTCGCGGTCGAACATAAAAGTGCCTTGCGTGAGGTCATTGGTGCCGTAAGAAAAAAAGTCGGCGACCTCCGCGAGCTCATCCGACGTCAGTGCCGCGGAGGGAGTCTCGATCATCGTCCCAATCGCAATGTCCACGTCCTCCCACTGGATTCCCTGGGTCACCAAGATCTTGTTTAGTTCTTCCAGAATAATCTGCTTTGCTCTGACAAACTCTTCGACAATCGACACATTTGGAACCATGATCTTTAAGGGGGTTCGAATGCCGCGCGCGATGAGATTCACATGAGCAGCCACCATGGATCGGGCTTGCATGCGAAGGATCGATTCGTTAGTCAATAATAGGCGGACCCCGCGATTCCCAAGCATCGGATTGCCTTCATGCATTTTTTCAATGCGCTTTAGCACATCTTCCGGACTCATTTGCAGGCGGAGGGCAATATCGGTTACCCGGTCATTAAAGTTTTCATCTTCATGTTTAGGGAGAAATTCATTGATCGGCGGGTCCAGCAACCGAATGGTCACAGGAAGCCCTTGCATTGCTTCCAGAATACCCTCGAAGTCCGACTGCTGCATGGCCTCGATCTCACTCAAGATCCTATTTCTGGATTCGCTCCCTTCCTCCGATAAAAACATGGCTTGCACCACGGGAATACGCTCGGGTTTCGCAAACATATGCTCCGACCGGGTCAGCCCAATACCCTGAGCTCCCAACAATCGGGCTTTTTTGGCATCTTCCGGTTGATCCGCATTCGCCCAAACCTCAAGACGCCGGATCTCATCCGCCCATCCCAGAAGCGTCGCATAATTCTGATAGATTAGAGAATTTTTCGCATCCATTTTTCCGTTCTGAACCTGCTCGATCTCTGATTCAATAGTCTTAACTTGGCCCAGATAAACCTTGCCCGAGGACCCGTCCATCGTCAGCCAATCTCCTTCATGGATCGTGTGGCTGCCGACTTGGATATATTTTTCTTGGACGTGAATATCCAGTGCTCCCACGCCCACGACAGCCGGAATTCCCTGACCTCTTGCCACAAGCGCGGCGTGAGACGTGGAACCCCCTTGAGCCGTTAAAATTCCTTGCGAAACAACCATCCCCGCTAAATCGTCCGGCGATGTTTCGGGCCGGACCAAAATAATCTTCTTGCCTTGCTTATGCCAACTTTCAGCCGCTTCGGAGGTAAACACCACCTGACCGACCGCGGCCCCGGGCGACGCATCGACACCCGTCGCTACTTTCTCGGCGACTTTGGCGGCTTTGGGATCCACCATCGGATGCATGAGCTCTTTCTCGATCCTCGAAAGATCGATCCTGAGAAGCGCCTCTTCTTTGGATATTATCCCTTCTTCAGCCATCTCGACCGCCATGCGAACCATCGCGGCGGCCGTGCGCTTGGCATTACGCGTCTGGAGCATGTAAAACACTCCGTCTTCGATTGTAAATTCAAGATCCTGCGCATTTCTCGCGTGTGCCTCCAAAAGAGCGCCGAAGTGAAGCAACTGCGCATGCGAATCCGGCATCA
>JAYUPM010000304.1:0-3688 GCA_043760145.1 Spartobacteria bacterium | reverse complement strand
AATCGAAATAGAACGCTTCGCTAACTGACCACGAACCCACGGAATCTTTGCCCGCGGAAGTCACGGAACAACACGGAAATTAACTATTGTCCGCAGATCAGCGTAGTTACATCAGAGGTTGCGACCCCAAAACCAGCAACCGCTACTTTTGTTTCCGTGCAATTCCGTAAATTCCGTGGGCCAAAAGTTCCGTGTTCTTCCGTGTATTCCGTGGGCCAAAGTCAGTATTCCGTGGGTTCAGAGTGTCCGCAGAAATTGGCGGAGATCATCCAGCCGCGGGCTTTTTGCGTGGCGCACGTAAAAGCCGGAGGTCGCGACCCCGATCTGCAAGCTGGAGGCGATATTCAATCCAAGAAGCCGGCCAATGCAAAAGCCAGCGTTGAAGTGATCACCCGCCCCGGTTGTGATCTTGGGCTTCAATGTAAAGGGCCCTTCCACATACGCCGCTCCAGTGCCATCGGACGCGGCCGCAAATTCCGTTGGATGGATCACCACAGTATCGATCTTTAGCGCGTCCCGGATCTGCGAGGCATGATGGGTTACAGTCCCATACGTTTGATCGGGGGCTGGGAACCCGAGCACTTCCCCAATCTGGCGGCTCTCGGCGAAGTTAAGGCCGAGGATGACCCGGAAATATTTTTCGAACTTGGAGATCTGTTTGAGGGCGCCGGCGATATCTTCGCGGGAACGCTTGGCCGGGTCCGCAAGATCGATGAAGAGCCAGCGCTTCTCGCCCTTCATCACCGGGGCGATCCGGGTAAGGATCTTCTGCCAGATGGCCGTCATGTGGGTGAGCATCGTCCAGTTGACAAGGGCGATCAGCGAGGATTGGGAAAAAATGGAAAGGAGTTCTTCCTCGGGAACGTGCTTAAGCAGGTTACTCCAATTAACCTCTTTGACGCTCTCATGTTTGCCCATCATGAGCTTTCCATCGTTGAATTCCAGGGCGTCAGTGTAACCGGGCTCGGCGATGGAATAAACCTTCGCCCGTTTCGCAAAGTCGGTGAAGACCGGGTGCAAATTGGGCGCGCCAAGATTGCCAATGTAAGTCACAGGCGTCCCGTAACTGCCGAGCGCGTTGGCCATGATCGGCCCGTTCCCGCCCAGCTTGACCATCTGGGACACAAACTCGAAGTTGGCGCTGTGCCCGGCTGCCGCGCCGATCCGGGTCGCGAAATCACCCATCTTCTCCATCCGCTGGTATTTCGTGGCCGAATCGCGCTGAGCCACGACGTGCAAAATGGTGTCCACAAAGCCATCGAGTCCGACCAGCACCTTGGCCCGGGAGAGGCGATTGCGCGCGCCACTGAGCTGTTCAGAAACTTGAAAACCGAGGGAGGTCTTGGCCATACAGCGCACGTTATAGGAGTGCGCGCAGGCAAGAGACGAGGGCAAATTGTGGGATATCGGCCGCCTTTCTCTCGAATTGCGCAATAATCCCGCAAGTGCCACCCTTCAATTATGCGTTATCCATGGCTGAAAATCGTTGCGGTCCTGCTCGTCATATGGGCGGTGGCCGGCGGAACCATTTACCTTGCCCGGCGCGCCAGGGTCACCCCGGAATCATTGGGCAACTATCTGGCGTCCCAACCATTGAAAACGAAGAAGCCCGGGCAGCGAAGCAAGGTGATTGGGAAGATCGCGGGCCAGATGAATCAACTCGTTTACGAACAACGCCGCGAAGTGCGGATGGGCAAGGCCATGGACGAATTCTTCCGCGAACTGACCCCGGAGGAGCAACTCCAGTTTCTTGACCTCACATTGCCGACCGGGTTCAAGCAAATGATGGAAGCGCTCAACAAGATGACCCCGGAAAAACGGAAGCGCTTTGTCAGCAAAGCGCTTGAAGACATGCAAAAACGCGAAGGCGATCACCCGCTCGATACGCAGATTGACGCCAACGCCCGCAAGATCATGGATCAAGGGTTTAAATCGTTCTACAGCGAGGCCAGCGCCGGAGTGAAGATGGATGTGGCTCCGCTCATTGAGCAGCTCCAAAAGAATCTCCAGGGCGCCCGATGAATCGGCCCCGGCTTGGTTTCACCCTCGCTGAGTTGCTCGTGGTCCTCGCCATCATCGCGATTCTTGCCGTGCTCGCCTATCCCGCCACCCAGCGCCTCATTGAGGGAAGCCGGGCCACCGCGTGCATCTCGCATCTCCGCCAGCTCGGGGTGGGACTCAATCTCTATGTTGCCGACCACCAGAACACCATGCCGACTCTCATGGCCGGCCGCGAAAAGATAAGTGATGAAGTTCCTGTGATCGATAACACCCTCGATAAGTATCTCACCGAGCGGCACATCTTTCTATGCCCGGCAGATAAAACCATCGGCGCCATCTCCGGAACCAGTTACCACTGGAATGTCGCTCTCAACGGCCAGCCCGTTGCCAGCCTTAACTTCCTTCAGCTTACCACCAGCCAGAGCCATATCCCCATTCTTGCGGACAAGGAAGGCTTTCACCCATACGCCGACAACAAGGTAAACATCCTCTATGCCGACGGGCACGCCACCAAGGACCTGAAGTTTTTTACCAATCCTTGACCTGTTCCCCGCGATGATCCAGCTCCGCAATCTGACCAAGGCATTTGCCGGCAAACCCGCCCTCCATGGGCTTTCGCTTGATGTCAAATCGGGCGAGATCCTTGGCCTCCTGGGTCACAACGGGGCCGGCAAAAGCACCACTCTCGGCATCCTTCTTGGCCAGGTCCACCCTGATTCAGGGGAAGCTTTCATCGATGGTGTATCCGTCCAGCGCAATCGCTCCAAGGCACTTGCCCGGACCGGCGCCATCTTCGAAGCCCCGCGTTTCTATGATTACCTTAGTGGGTGGCGGAACCTGGAAATCTACACGAGTTATTCGGCTCGGGTTCCGCAGGAACAGATCCTTGAAGCGGTGGAGATCGTCGGATTGAGCGACCGGATCAAGGATAAAGCCGGCACTTACAGCCAGGGAATGAGGCAGCGCCTCGGACTTGCCCAGGCGCTCCTGCCGCAGAACAAACTGATCCTCCTGGACGAACCCACCAATGGCCTGGATCCCGAGGGGATTCACGAAATGCGCCTCCTGATTCAGCGCCTGAACCGGGAGCGCGGGATGACAGTGGTCTTTTGCTCCCATCTACTCGCCGAGGTGGAACAACTCTGCGATCACGTGGCGATCCTGCATCACGGGCGCAAGATCTTTGACGGCCGCTGGGCGGAGCTCACGCATGGATCAAAACAAGTGAGGCTGGAAGTAGACGATTGGGCCAGGGCGGCCGCCCTCCTCTCACAAAACGCAGGGTATAAGATTATTGAACCCGGCTTGGTAAGCCTCGAAAACCCACTCTTAACGGCGGACCTGATCGAGACACTCATTCATGGCGGAATCCGTGTTCACGCTGTCGAACCCCAGCGGCATAACTTGGAAGAACTTTACCTTTCACTTACGCAAAACAAGACGCCGGGTGCCCGCTGAAACATTGATGCACTTGCATCGGTTTTTCAACAGGCCCCCAGATCCCCAAAAATGAATCTCTTCCTTCTCCAGCTTCGCGGCGAACTCTGGAAACTCTTCGCCCGCAAACGCACTTACCTTGGATTCGGCGTCTTCCTGGGAGTCGAAACATTGATCCTTGTTCTATGGCAACTCCCTCGCGGCCAGGCGTGGATGCGACGCACAATCGAACATAGCGGCGGAACCTTTG
>JAYUPM010000303.1:0-1535 GCA_043760145.1 Spartobacteria bacterium | reverse complement strand
TCGGAGGGCGGAGGTCGGAGGGCGGAGGGCGGAGGGCGGAGGGCGGAGGGCGGATCGTAATTCCAGCACCCAATAACGGCACCAATCATGGCTCTACTTTTTCTCTTTCGCTTTCTTGTCCACGATGCGGGCGACACTCCCGTCCATCGAAATCTGGAGACCGGTTTCTTTGCGGTCCCCGTGATCGACGGATGGTGTCCACTTGGCGACCCAGTCAAATTTTTTGCGCATCAGAGTGCTCGGCTCCAGGGCAAGCGAGGAGATATGATGTTTGCCGGAGAGCCCCTGGTCCCGGAGGTAATCGGACGCGATTTTTGCGGCCTGTTCAAACGAGAGTTCCGGCGCAGCCTGTGCTTGGGCCATGCCGAGGAATACGAGGGCGATCAGTGTGGATAGGATTTTCATGCGACGGATGCGGTGGCGGCAACGACGTTGGTGGCCCGCTCGGTTAACCATTTACGGACGACTTCAAGCTGCCCAGCCGAGCCGAGCTTCACGTTCTTTCGCGCGATGAAATCTGCATACTCTTTTTGAAAGATAATCCCCGGGGGCCGGAAATCGAAGTCCGAGGGTTTATCGCGGAAGAATTCCCGATGGACCCGAGTCCAGACGAGGCGTCCATCGGTATCGATATTCACCTTGGTCACGCCGAGACGGGCGGCCGGGAGATATTCCTCCTCGTTCACGCCGCGGGCGCTCGGATCGAGCTTGCCACCAGCGGCATTGATCCGGAGCACTTCCTCCTGAGGCACACTGGAGCTGCCGTGCATGACGATCGGGGTCGGCGGCAAACCGGCGGCTGCCAGCTTGTCGCGGATCCCTTCGATCACTTCGAAGTGCAACGATTGCTGGCCCTTGAATTTATATGCGCCATGACTGGTCCCGATCGCCGCGGCCAGCGAATCGCATCCGGTCCGTTCGATGAACTCGACGGCTTCATCGGGATTGGTGAGGCAGGCGTTCCCTTCATCGACCGCGATATCTTCCTCGACGCCACCGAGCATTCCCAACTCGGCTTCCACGCTGATTCCTTTTGCATGGGCCCGATCGACAACACGTTTGGTGATGGCGACGTTATCCTCAAAACTCTCATGGGAAGCGTCGATCATGACCGAGGAATAAAAACCGGAATCGATGCAGTCGTAGCAGGTCTCTTCATCGCCATGATCAAGATGGACGGCGTAAATGGCTTGCGGATAAATCTCCCCGGCAGTGCGGATGATGGCTTCAAGCATCCGTTTATCGGTGTATTTGCGGGCCCCCTTGGAGATCTGGATAATGAACGGGGCCTGGCTGTCAATGCACCCCTTAAACAAACCCATGGTCTGCTCCGCGTTATTGATGTTGTATGCGCCAACGGCAAATTTGCCGTAAGCGATCCGGTAAAAGTCGGCTGTGGTGACGATCATGCGGAGGGTTTGATAGATGGCATCCATGCGCGTCACAAGGCGCATCTTCTTATCTGCTCATCGTCCTCGTCCTCGTCCTCGTCCTCGAAAACGTGACGCGTGATTCGTGATTTATGGGGCCGGGGG
>JAYUPM010000302.1:0-1536 GCA_043760145.1 Spartobacteria bacterium | reverse complement strand
CGGCCTCCAGTCCACTCAGTAATACGTGCAAGAGTAGTCGGGTCCATTGTCACTTAGTCAAGGTCCAGGCGTTTCTCTTCAATGGCTTGTGTCGCAATCGCCACGTCATCAAAAGGCAGGCTGTAATCGGCGAATTCCTGGTAATTCTCATGCCCTTTTCCAGCAATCAAAATAATGTCCCGGGCCCCGGCCATGGCGATCGCCTTGAAGATCGCTTCGCGCCGATCCACGATAACTTCAAACCGCCCGTGTTTCATCCCCGGCTTGATGTCCCCGATAATCTCCAGCGGATCTTCCTTCCGTGGATTGTCCGAGGTCACAATCGCATAGTCCGCATGTTGATCCACCACCGCCCCCATCCTCGGACGCTTCGTCTTGTCCCGGCTTCCACCGCACCCAAAGACCACAATCAATCTGGCCGGCTGCAACTCCCGGCACGTTTTAATCACGTTAAGCAACGCATCATCCGTGTGGGCGTAATCAACAAACACCTTGAACTGGCGCTGCGCGGGGACCGGTTCCAATCGCCCCGGCACCGCAGGCGCACTCGCCATCGAAAGGACCGCGGAACGGATATCAACTCCCATCGCGTGCGCCCCCGCAATGGCCGCGAGCGAGTTATACACATTGAAGTTCCCGATCAATGGGAGCCGCACAAGGTAACTCCGGCCGCCCGCGTCGAGTTGATAACTGGTTCCTTGGAAATCGACACGCACATTACTCGCGCGAAAATCGGCCGGGGCCCCCAGCCCATACGATGCGACAGGCATCTCGTGCTTGCAGCGGGCAATTAGTTGGGCCCCAAAACGATCATCCATGTTAATGATCGCTTTCGCCTTCTTCTTTGCCTGCCCCGGCAGCCCCGAGAACAGCAGCGCCTTCGCTTCAAAATATGCCTCCATTGTCCCGTGATAATCCAGGTGGTCTTGTGTCAGGTTCGTGAAAATCGCGGCGTCGAATTCCACCCCGCGAACCCGGGCCTGGGTCAGCGCATGGGAGGAAACTTCCATCGCCACGGCCTTGCATCCGGCGGAACGCATCTGCCAGAGCAACTCCTGCAAGTCGAGGGACTCGGGCGTCGTCCGGGGCGCGGGCAGGACTCGTTCACCAAATTCATACCGGACAGTCCCAATCAACCCGCAACGCAACAGGAACTGGTCGCAGATATGTTTGATCAGGAAAGTCGTTGTCGTTTTTCCATTGGTCCCGGTGACTGCCGCCACTTTGAGGAACTTGGATGGGTGCTGATAAAAGACAGCCGCCAAATCGGCCAATGCCTCCCGGGAATTGGGCACCACAATGTAGGTTGCCCCGGCCACAGGTTCCTCGTGTTCGCCCACCACGGCTTCGGCGCCGCGCTCTATCGCCTGGGTGACATACTGCGATCCATCCACCTTCTCTCCCTTGAGCGCCACAAAGAGCGAACCCGGCTCGACTCGCCGCGAATCATAGGCGATTGAACTGATCTCCCTCTCCAGTGTCCCGGAACTCCCGGAAACAGTGGCACTGGCTATAAGCGCTTTGAGTTGCATACGG
>JAYUPM010000301.1:0-3691 GCA_043760145.1 Spartobacteria bacterium | reverse complement strand
CCGGGGTTGTATGTAAGCCCGCTTGGCCCATTGCCGATGTTGGCGATTGGCGGGATCAGATACTTCGCGTTGAGCGCTTCTTTTTCGTCCCATAATTTCTCGCGATTCCATGGCCCGCGATCGTTGAGATATTGGAACGTCATCCGCCACCCGCAGTCGCCCCCTTCCACCAAATGCACAAAACGCGCCTGGTCGCCGGCATCCGAATTGTTATCCCCGGTAAACAAATTGCCGAACTCGTCAAAAGCCAGTTCCTGCGGGTTCCGAACGCCGGTTGCATAAATCTCGAACCCCGTTCCATCCACATTGCATCGCATGATGGTGCCGGTATCGGGTTCTGAAAACTGCACCCCTTCACGGCTCTTCACATTGATCCCGCGATCGCCAATCGAAAAATAGAGTTTCCCGTCCGGCCCGAACCGAAGCCCGTGCATGTCGTGGCCACGGAACGCGTATTTGACGCCGAACCCGGTCAGGAGCTTGTCCTTTACCTCAGCCTTCCCGTCGCCATCGGCATCGCGGAACCGCCAAAGATGCGGGATGCAGGTCCACCAGACGTCGTTGCCGCGGGCGAGAATCCCGGCGCCGGTGCCGTCGAGCGGGTCACGGAATCCATCGGCATAAATGGTCTGTTGATCGACAAACCCATCGCCATTGCTGTCTTCAAGACGCGTCACGCGATCCTCAAAATCGGTGAACTTCTCGGCGAACTTTTTGGCGTCCGGATAAAACTTCCGGATCATCGCCAACCGATCCTCAATGGTCCGCGCGGCAATGTCCGCTGCGAGCCACTCATTGTGGCCGCGATTGTCCTCCACCCCTTTCCCCTGGCGAAATGTCTCGGCAATATACCACCGCCCTTTCGCGTCCACCGTAAATGCCACGGGATTCGCCACCAGCGGTTCCGCCGCAAAAAGATCGATCTTCAGTCCGGCCTCGAACTTGAAGGTCTTCATCGCATTGCGCGCGTCCTGGGCCGTGGTGGCCGTGACATCGACCAGCGGTTTAACCGGTTCGGCGGCGATAATTGTGCCGGCAAGGATTGTGAGGCAAGTCGCACCGATACGATGACAAATGGACTTCATAATTGAGGGATAAAAGGAGGACGAAGGGCCGAGAACCAAAGCAGCCTTTGGATCGCCCTGCAAGTTCGTAGCAGAGGCGTCTCGCCTCTTTTCCTCTCTGATCAGCGGCGAGACGCCGCTACCACGAAGAGGACGAGGACGAGGACGAGGACGAGTGAGAGGGAGAGCCGCCGTCACCCCGTCACCGCCGCCGAACCCAGCCGCCCAATCACCTCGGGATAAAGCGCGTGCTCGGCAACCTGGATCCGCGCATGCAATTCCTCCGCAGTATCCCCCGGCAACACCGCCACTTCGCTCTGGGCAAGGATCTCGCCACTATCCATTCCCCCATCGACGTAATGCACCGTGCAGCCGGTGATCGAGACTCCCGCCGCCAGCGCTTGCGACCACGCTTCCAAGCCCGGAAATTGCGGCAATAGCGATGGATGGATATTGATGATCCGCCTCGGAAAGGCCGCCAGCAAAGGTTCTTTTATCATCCGCATGTATCCCGCCAAAACCACAAGATCGCAGTCGCCCAAGAGCTCCACCATTCGTGCCTCGGCTTCCGGTTCCAGCTTGGTTTTGAACCGGCCGGGCGCGACGAACTCGGCACGCATGCCGCGTTCCCGGGCAAGCGCGAGAATGCCGGAATCTTCCACATCAGAGATCACCACACTCACTTCCGCGTTAAGGGTGCCGTGTTCGATGGCATCGGCAATCGCACGGAAATTGGAGCCTTTGCCTGATCCGAGAACGCCAAGGCGAATCGGCGGAGGCACCGATGCCACTCCTTTGACGCGGGCCAGCGTGGTGGTCGTTGATTTGCCCGGCACCAGGCCAAGGATCCGGATCTCGCTCCCGATTTGGTGCAATGCCGCAAGCTCGCCCCGGTCCAAAGAATCCGCCGTATAATCTCCCCCCTTCACATAGAGCTGAGGCCTGATCTCGGTGAGAAGATCCGTCACGCGTTCCTCGTGAAAGATGATGACAAAATCGACACATCCAAGGGCAGCCAGGACTTCGGCTCTTTCGAATTCCGTATTGATTGGACGAGTCGGCCCTTTAAGCGCCCGCACCGACGCATCGCCATTGACCGCAACCACCAAGCGGTCACCAAGCTCGCGCGCGGCCTGCAGATAACGGACATGGCCGACATGGAGCAGGTCAAAGCAGCCATTGGTAAACACCAGGCGCTGGTTGCGGCCCGCCAGATCCCGGCAAATCTGCGCCAACTCGGATGCGCATTTTAATTTCTTCTCAAACACACCGCCTATCTAAAGGGGAAAGCGGAAGGCGGAAAGCGGAAAGCCGACGGGTGATCGGACGGATCAGTCGGACCGGACCGATCGGACCGATTGCCTTTCCGCTTTCGGAAACTGGATTGCGGGTCGGTCAGACGGACATCTCTCGCAGTCTCGCCGCCCTGATCACTGATCACTGATCACTGATCACTGCCCACTGCCGGCTCACTGATAATTCAGGTTCGGAGAAAGCCACCGTTCCACTTCCTCAACGCTCATTCCTTTGCGCAAATGATAGTCCTGCACTTGATCGCGATCTATTTTCCCAAGCCCAAAGTATCGCGCTTCGGGATGCGCAAAATAAAGCCCGCTCACACTTGAGCCCGGCCACATCGCGAATGATTCTGTGATCACAATTCCCGCCGACTCTTCCACATCCAGGAGCTTCCACAAAATCCCTTTTTCCGTGTGGTCAGGGCACGCCGGATATCCCGCTGCGGGCCGGATCCCGCGGTATTCTTCGCGCAACAACTGTTCGACACTCAGGGCTTCGTCCTTGCCGTAACCCCATTCTTCCCGGGCCCGTTTGTGCAGATACTCCGCAAACGCCTCCGCCAACCGGTCGGCCAGCGCTTCCGCAAGGATCGCATTGTAGTCATCGAGATCGGCCCGGAACGCGTCCACCAAAGGTTTTAAGCCGAAGCCGGTTGTCACCGCAAATACACCGATATGATCCGGCAACCCCGTCTCTTTCGGCGCGATAAAATCCGAGAGCGATTGATGCGGCTCGCCTTCTTTCTTCATCATCTGCTGCCGCAAAAAATGGAATGTGGTGAGCACCTCACTCCGCGATTCGTCCGTATAAATCTCCACGTCATCCCCAACCGCGTTGGCCGGGAACAGCCCGTAAACCGCCCGGGCCCGGATCAGCTTTTCGCTCACGATCCGGTCGAGCAACACCTGGGCATCCTCGAAGAGTTTGCGCGCCTGTTCCCCATATTTCTCGTTCTCGAAGATCTTGGGGTAAACGCCGCGCAACTCCCATGTATGAAAGAACGGCGACCAATCGATGAGTTCCCGCAACGTGCTCAGCGGGAAGTGATCCAGGATTTTTGGGCCGATGGATTCGGGTTGGGCGATGTCTTCCATTCGCCATTGGATCGGGGTCCGGGTCGCGCGGGCTTTTTGCAGCGGGATGAGTATCTGCGCGCTGTTGGCGTGAGCGGCCCTTGCACGCGCTTGTTCCTCCAAATTTTTCTCGGCAAACGCAGCTTTCTGTTCCCGGTTAAGCAAGCTGCTAACCACCGGCACCGCGCGGGAAGCGTCAAGCACATGCACCACCGGTTGACTGTATCCGGGCGCAATCTTTACTGCCGTATGCGC